>JAUWNF010000291.1 GCA_030612785.1 Phycisphaerales bacterium | reverse complement strand
CGAAGCCCTCCGTGCACGGTCGCAGACGACATGCCCGTAGCCGCAATCACCGCCGCCACACCTCCGCGGCCCAGTGACCGCGCCTCCGTAGCAGCCCACATTCGCCGCGAGCGTTCATGCAACACTCCCGACAACGCAGAGGATTTCTCTCTGACCCATTCCACCACTGCGGTATTTGGCATATCCTCTTATCGGGAGATCGCAGCCGAATCGTTTAACTTGTTTTTGCGCGACTCCTAACTTGACGGAGGCTTGCTCATAGCTGCCACCCACCTTCTGCTTCCCGCTGGGGATCTCGGGGCTGCGGGTCCGACCTACGGAGCTACGGTGTTGAAAACCGGCCGAAAGCTGACCGGAGCCCCAAAGTCCCGGAGGGACGACAGAGAGTAGCCCAGGGCGTAAGCCCTGGGTAAACAATCCTCCACCAACAACCAAGCCCCGAAGGGGGCGACACAACCGTGTCACCCAACCGGGTCGAGCTTCTCGCACCACGGGTAAGCAGAGCTTACCCATGCCACCCAATTCGCACGAGCCCCGCGAACCCCGGCCACCCGTCGGTCCTGCTTCCTCTTGCTTGACCCCCTTTTGCCCCTGATTGGTGAATTCACCAGCTACGTTCCACCTCTGTCGCGGAAGCTTTGAACACGACGAAAAACATCTCCCATCGTTTTTGGTCGGGGTTGCGCCTAAATCGATGGCGCAAGAACGGCCCAGGAAATCTTTGACTCTTGGCGAGTGCCTCAACGCCGATCACTTTACGCCGGAAATTTTTCAGCGCATACTCGCTATGATGAGCAATCGCGTTGCGAGTTAGACGTGCATGTTCCAGCTGGGTTCGATTCGGTTCTGATATGGATGAGAAGGGCAATCCATCTTTGTGCAAGAATAACTTGGCACGTTCGACGGCGTTCTTCAATGACGGCATGGAGACATAGTCTTGTTGTGGGTACTTCAATAATCTCCACATGTGCTGTCGGGATCGCGGCGACATTAACACAGGGCGCCCAGTGCGGTCGCACGCACATTCCACTAAGCAATCGATCAAGAAGCTCTCCCAGCGTACAAAAACAGATAGAAAGCTAGATGCATACACGAGCTCGACATCGCGGACCCGTAGTACTCCATCTACGTAAGCCTGCTCCGAGCGCTGACAGCATCGGGTAAACTCTTCCACGTCACGTGCGAAGCGCCGGTTAAGTTCAACGATTCGTTTCAAGATCGAGAGCCTTCATCAAGAACTTATGCCTCACGTCACGGCGCTTCTTATCCGCTGTCGCCCTTTCCATTGCGTCAGCAACACTTTTAGGCAGATCCTGCAACCGAATGCGCTCACTTACTTTGAGGAGCTTCTGTCCAAAACCTCTCGGTAGAGATTTCGGTCGTTTCCTATCAAGGCGCGACTTGAGCGTATAGATGTGATCATACACTGCGGCGAACAGTGAGAAGAAAAGCGCTGGGCGGGTAAAGCGAGTCGTCGGAAGAAGTTTCCCAACGCTTTGATCGAGCACATTGATAACATGTTCAAAACGCGACCGAAGCGCGTCGGCGTGCGGGAGTTCGTCCTCATAAGCCTTATACCACTTTGAAATGTCCTTTTGTTTCTTCGCGGTGATTCCGTGTAACATCAGAAGCAAGCACTCGGAAACGGCTTCTGCCTCCGCCATTCGTGCAATGCCCTCGTCTGAAAAAATCCGGCAATCACGCCAAAAGTCTAGATACGCGAAACCCAAGTCGTAAACCATGCTCTTGAATACACCGTGAAACTCGGCATTCCTAATCTCTTGGGGTTTTAGTGGTAGACCAGTTGAATTCAATCTTGCAAAAATCCGGTATACCACGTCGTCGCCGGTATCTGCCGGAACGACGTGCGTACTTAGCTCGTAGGCAAGGAGACCGTGCTGGACAGCCTTCGGCAATTGACCGAATCGCTTCCCGGCGATTATTGGATTATCATTGTGGATGCGCTTAACCGTAAACTCGTCCTTCGATTTATCGAAGTCTGTAAGTACGGTGGAGTCTACGAACGAAAGTATCGTTCGGAGTCTCTGTTGGCCGTCAATGACTTCGAGGCTCGAAGACATTGTGGGCAAATCATGTACTTGCCGAAGCAAAATGATCGGCACGGGATACCCACGGATCAGGGAGTCTATGAAATACGACTTGGCGGGACTCTTCCAAACCTCGCGGCGCTGGAAGCGCGGGTGCAAATTCAAGTTACCCTGACGCTGGTGATCTAGGAATTGGCTCACCGTATACACGGTCTTGGTTGGCTTTAGTGGTGGCATGATCTCATCCTTACCTTTCTGATCCCGTTGAAGGATGCCGCGTCGTTTTCGGGCCATGGCATCACTCTACGCGAGATACTATACGAAGGCCAATCCGCGCGCCACGGCGCGTATCCGATCGATTGCAGCATCTCGACACTGCGCGCCACGACGTTCGAGTGATCGTGAATGACCGGGCGGGTGGCCGGGGTTGGCGCAAAGACCTCGCGAATCGGGTGGCATGGGTAAGCTCCGCTTACCCGTGGACTAGCGCAAGGCTACACGGGCAAGCGGCGCGTGCCCCCCTGCCTGTCGCTTGAATCGAGTCCCCCAGGCTCAAAGAACCTGGGCCACCCGTCTGTCCGCTCCCTCACGGTCGCGGCTCGGTTGACTTGACGCCCTGACGTCAACTCATCGTGGATGCTACAGCTTGCTGTTCACATTCTCCAGTATCTCCCGCTCCACGGCGACGGGCGGGTGGCCGGGGTTGGCGCACAGACCTCGCGAATCGGGTGGCATGGGTAAGCTCCGCTTACCCGTGGACCAGCACAAAGCTGCACGGGCAAGCGGCGCGTGCCCCCCTGCCTGTCTCTTGAATCGAGTCCCCCAGGTTCAGAGAACCTGGGCCACCCGTCAACTTCTCGGTGCCGCGGAGCGGAAGCTCAACGGCGTTCGACATGGCCAAGGACCGCCTTGGAAGGCTCCCCGGACAAGTCGCAAAGTTATCGCGGGCGGTCCGTGGCCATGCCACCCAAGTCGGCGCCGCCCACAAGGGGCGACGCTACAGCTTGCTGTTCACAATCTCCAAAATCTCCCGCTCCAGGGCGATGGCTTTCTCTTGGATTTCCTGGCCCTTGGTCAGGATGTCGTCGATCCACGATTTGTCCTCTACCTGGCCGGCGTTGATCCTGACGTTCAAGTACGCACCCATCACCGCGGTGCGGGCGCACAGGGCAGCGACGCCGGCGTCGGAGACCGAGGCCGGGTTGCCGATCTCAGCCATGGCTTTGGCGACCGCCATCGATTCGTAAACCTTCTCCATGACCCGAAACGGAATCATGATGGCACCCTTGGCGGCCTCTTGGATAGCCTGCCGGCGAGCGGTTTTTTCAGCCTCAGTGCCCTGCGGCAGACGGAAGGAGTCCATAATCTTGTTGAAGGCGTCGGTGTCCTCGTCGATCAGGCGTAGCAACTCGTCGTGATAACTCTTGCCCTTCTCGGCCCAGTCGGAGAACTCCTCCCAGCGCTCGTCCCAGCCGCGTTTGTGTGACGACAGGTTGGCCACCATGGTCGCCAACGCCGCCCCCAGCGCTCCCACCGCAGCCGATACCGACCCCCCACCCGGCGCGACCGACTCCGAAGCGGTCTCCCAGACGAAGTCCTCGACAGTCATGCCGACGAGCCTGCCAGCCGCTCCCTTACGGTCGCGGTTCTGTTCTTGCGCGATGGCGTATTCGATGATCTTCTCTTCCGGCTTGAACGGATACAGCTCGTCCAGCCCCAGCGACTTGACCGCGATTTTGATGATCTCCGGGTCGGCAATACCGGTCGAGCGCTGTTGTTTTTTCAGGAAGTACTTGCCGGCGTCGAGCATGGCTTGCAGCGGGATGAGCCCGACGAGCTCGGAGCCGGTTACGCGGACGCCGCGGGCCTGGGCCTGCTCGCAGACCGCGTCGAACGCCACGTGCACCGGGGTGACGCTGATGTTGGTCAGGTTCATCGAAATCTGGGCGACCCCGTATTCCTCGATGAACCAGCCGATGCCCTTGACGCACTTGAGCAACCCAGGCTCCCAGACCTTGTTGCCGTTCTCGTCCAGCACGGGCTTGCCCCCGGGGGTTCCGTCCTCGGTCTTCACCCGGCCCTTTTCGCGAACGTCGAACGCGATGGCGTTGGCCCGGCGGGTAGAGGTGGTGTTCAGGTTGATGTTGTAGGCGACCAGGAAGTCGCGGGCCCCCACCGCGGTCGCTCCGGACTTCGCGTTGAACTTCGCCGGTCCGAAGTCCGGCTTCCACCCGGGTTTGGCTAGTCTGTCCTTGAGACCTTCGTACTCGCCGGCGCGGACGGTGGCCAGGTTGCGGCGCTCGTCGGTCAGCGCGGCGCTCTCGTAGCAGTAAATGGTCAGGCCGAGCTCGTCGCCGAGCCGTTTGGCCAGCTTGCGGGCATATTCGACGGTCTCTTCCATGTCGATGTTGGAGACCGGCACCAGCGGGCAGACGTCGCAGGCCCCGAACCGCGGGTGCTCGCCGGTGTGCTTACTCATGTCGATGAGTTCAGCAGCCTTGGCCACCGCAGCCACGGCGGCGTCGAGCACTTCGTCCGGCGTACCGACGAAAGTCACCACCGTTCGGTTGGTGGCTTGTCCCGGATCGACATCGAGAAGCTTGACGCCCTCCACGGCTTCGATCTGGTCGGTAATCTGCTTGATGATGGACAGGTCGTTCCCTTCGCTGAAGTTGGGAACGCACTCGATCAGTTGGTTGCTCATTTTCCTTGGTTCCTTGGTAGTCCGGTTATTCATGAACGCAGAGACGCCGAGAGCCTAGAGCAGCCTCGCGGCTTCGCCGCTTGGCCGCAACCAAAGGGGATTTGGAGATTGACGATTGACGATTGGAGATTGACGATTGCTGGGTACCCCTCCATTACGCGTTCGTGTTTAACGAAGGGTGACATGGGCAAGGACCGTCGCCAACAGCCCGCGGAGCGGGCGAAGGAATATAGCCCAGGGCGTCAGCCTCACCCTTACCCACATTTTCATGCGATGGCAAGGGGTTAGCCGATAGTAATGATGTAGCGTGCGCGCTAGATGTGGAAGGGTTAATCCGAAGTTCCCCCAATGGCCTGTGGTTGTTTCGTGCGAAATCGCCGTTTAGACACGTAGAACACCTGGGCCCCTTCGCCGAGATGCCGAGCAGCCAGCTTCTTCTCGATCCGCTCCTGCCCTGTAAGAAGCCAATCCATCGCTTCATAGAGTTCATCCACGTCGGCGTCTTGAACGGACAGTT
>JAUWNF010000634.1 GCA_030612785.1 Phycisphaerales bacterium | reverse complement strand
GACTATGTTTGGACATTGCCTGAGCCCTGGAAGGGCGGCATATGGTAGCCAGGGGCGTAAGCCCCTGGAGGTGAGGCAAGCAAAGGGAACGAGCCCCCGACGGGGGCGAAACTTCGTATTGCAGGGCGGAGTGTCGCCCTTTCAGGGCTCTGGGTTTTTGTCGCTCGAGTACCAGGGGCTGGCGCCCCTGGCTACCATGTTTTGCCCTTTCAGGGCTTGGACGACGATTCGATAGTCGTACTACTTGTGAAACGTAGTACTAGTCTGGTGTTCTGCGAGGGGGACGGATTCCGGAAGATGAACGTCGAACGCGTACGCCGGCTGATCAAGATCATGCAATTGCTCCAGTCGGGCCGGCGGGTCGATACCGAGGGACTCGCCGCCGAGTTCGACGTTTTGCCGCCGGTCCTCCTTACGCTCGAAGAGGGGTTGGCACGGTACGATGAGACCGCGCCGGACGAAGCGAAAGCCTAATCATGCGTGCGGTGGTTCAAAGAGTTTCGTCGGCTGAGGTGGTGGTGGAGAACGCTTGCGCCGGCGAGATCGGTCCGGGGGTGCTGATATACCTGGCGGTAGACGGCGCGGACCAGGATCGCGATCTCACCTATCTGGCGGACAAGGTTCGTTACCTGCGAATCTTCGAGGACGACGCGGGCGTCGGCACGTGTTTAACCGGGAGGGGCGGCACGGCTCAGCGGATGGGGCTGTGGCCCAGTTCGTACAAATACACCGAAGCGTTGTACGCACCGTGCAGCAGAATAGCCAGCACGAGCATGCGCAGTCCTTGGGTGATCCTCGGCTGGCGCAGCTCGTGAACGGCTTGGCGCCAGGGCTCGATCAGACCGCGAGACGCCACTGTGGTGCATCCGACGTGCAGCGCTACGCAAACGGTCCACCGCCACAAGGCAAACGTGTCTGTGTGCCCGGGGAAGTAGATGTACAGGTAGATGAGGTTCTCGATCACGGCGAAGACCGCCGCGGCGCCCACGGTGGCCAACTGCAACTGCTCGATCCGGCGGAACAGGTACGGCCGAAGCTCGATGACGTAGGCCGCCGCGGCGATCTTCATGGTCTCTTCGATGACCGGGCCGAACCCGATCGCCAGGATCACGCTGCCTCCGCCGGGGGTTCCCCACGCCTGCCCGAACACCGAGGCTAACACCGCCCATAACCCGCCGGCCAGTGCCGCGAAGGCCGCCACCACCCACCCAGTTCGTGCGCGGGTTTCGGCCAAGTGGGCCTGCATCCAGGTTTGATAGCTGTGCGCGCCGGACGGCGGCGGGCGATACAACTCGCGATGACCACACTCCGGACACGGATGTCCCGGCGGCAGCCCGCGCAGATTGTAACCGCACTCGCTGCAACTCCAGTCCTGGCCGATGGCATCCTCACCGCGCCCGGGGAGGATGTCAGGTTCATCGTAGACGCTTTCGCCGACGCGGTAGCTTTGTCGCGCCTTGGCCGCCTCCCGCTCGAGCTTGCGCCGGACCTTCTCTTCCGCGGGGTCAAGTTCCGTGCGCCCGGGCTGCAAATGCGGTTCGCTGGAAATGGAGTGCTCGTCTTTCTTTCCGGCCATGACGAGCTCTATCTGCGTACGACAGCCGTGCCAAAGGCGAAGACCTCGACGCTTACGGCGGGGCTGCGGCGGGTGGCACTGCGAATGTTTGAGGTCTCATAGCGCACGTTGCACACCTCGCTGGCGCCGAACCTCCGGGCTTGCTCCAACATGCGCAAGGTCGCCTCCCGGCGTGCCCGGGCCATCAAGGTTTCGTATGCCTTGATTTCCCCGCCGACGATATTGCGCAGCTTCGCGACGAAGCTCTTGAAGTAATCGGTGGCGATCACGGCCTCGCCCATCACCAGCGACGCCTGCTTCACCGACGCGGGGTCAACCACGTTCTTCAGATTGGTTACCACGATGTTGGCGTACTCGCGCTCGCGGCGGTCCAGGGCTTGAAAGTGACGCCGCTCGCGCAAGCGCCCAACACCGTAGCCTAACGCCAGCAAGAAGAGCACCGGTCCGACTTGGAACCAAAACCCCCACATGACCGGTCTCCTACTCGACGACTACGGCGGTACCATAGGCGTATAACTCGGCCGCTCCTTGGGTGACCGCGCTGGTGGTGAAGCGCACGTTGACCACCGCGTTGGCTCCGAGTTCCTGGGCCTGAGCGATCATTCGCTCCATGGCCTGGCGGCGGGCCTCGGTCAGGAGTTCGGTGTAACCTTCCAACTCGCCGCCGATCAGGTTTTTGAACCCGGCGGCGATGTCGCGGCCCATGTGCTTGGCCCGAATGGTATTGCCCTGGACCAAACCTTTGGCTTCACTAACAGTGTACCCGGGCACCGTCTCGGTGTTGACTACGATCAT
>JAUWNF010000666.1 GCA_030612785.1 Phycisphaerales bacterium | reverse complement strand
CGATTGGCGTCGTGGCCATGATCGCCTTGGCCATCTTAGGACAGATGGCCAAACGCTGGGCCGCCATGCATGCCTAATGTCTGTGTAGCCAGGAGGCACCTCTCCGAACCGCGCCCGTCAGGGGCTGTCGGTTTAGTCGTTCGTGGCGATCCCAAATGTAGCGTCACCCCTTGTGGGTGACGAAAAATGGTGGTACGTCGCCCACAAGGTGGTACGTCGCCCACAAAGGTGGTACGTCGCCCACAAGGTGGTACGCCGTCCACAAAGGTGGTACGTCGCCCACAAGGTGGTACGCCGCCCACAAGGAGCGACGCTACAGATTTAATCGACAGCCTGTCACAGGTGCGGCTCGCGTATCGATGGGTTCACCCGGCGGGTGCCCAGTCACAGCTCCAGTACGATCGGCCGATCGAGGCAAAGTGATTCGAGGCGGGCGCGGTCGACTTCGAGGCCCAGTCCGTACCGGTCCAACGCGTGCCCGCGTCCCCCGTAGCCGAACCGCAGACTCTTGCGCACCACGTCGCCGGTCAACAGGAACCGGCCATGCCAACCTTCGGCGAAGCACACGCCCGGGGTCATCTCCAGGAACCGCCGCCCCGCCGCCGAGAGGATGCTGGTCTCGCCCACCATGCACCCGAGTTGGATCATCACGTCATGCTTGCGGGCCAGATGGGCGAGCCTCAGCGACGGCAGCAGACCGCCGCACTTGCTGATACGGATGTTGAACCCGTCCGCCACTTTCTGCTCGAGTAGACGGTTCGCGTCCTCGAGGGTCACCAGCGATTCATCGTGCATCAGCGGCGGTGCCACGCAAGCCTTGAGCGTCGGCAGGTCCGCCTCGGCACCCTTCGCAAGCGGCTGCTCGACGCTCACGATGGGCAAATCGCTCCACCCACCCAGGCGTTTGACGGCTTCGTCCTTCGTCCAGCAGCCATTGGCGTCCAGCCGCAACGTGGCCTGGCCCTTCGCCAGCGGCTTTTGCAGGTAGTCCACGACTCCGCGCACGCGGCGGTCGTCATCGGGCCAACCCACTTTGAGCTTGAAATCGCGCAGCCCATACCACCATGCCAGGCGCAACCACCGCATTGTTCCCGCGCGCGTGGCGTTGGCCAACACGGCGCTGTAGCGGATGTCACGCACGCTGCCCGGGTCGCCGAACCCGGTGAGGTCCGCCCACCCGATCATCTGATCCAGCGTTACCCGAAAGCAGCGCGAGTAAGCATCTAACAGGGCCAATTCAACTGCGGCGCGGGCCGCGGCAATTAGCTCCCCATTCTCATCGCGCCAAGGAAGTGCCTCGATGGGTTCGAGCGCATCGCAGAAGCTCGCCGGGTGGAATTCAAGCAGCCGATCGATGAAAACGTTCCTGCACGACTCGATCACGCCTTCAGGCGTCTCACCGGTAACATAGGGACGGGCCAGGGTCTCGCCGTACCCCACCGTTCCATCCAGCAACTCCACGCCCACGACAACCGGATCGGCCACCGTACGCTTGTGCGATGCGTGCGCAACCCACCGCCGCATCAGAATGGCCAGCGGGTATACAGTAAGCCGTTTGATCGCTGAGTATGCCACACTGCACCTCGCCGCGCGTCCACGACCGCGCCGCCGCTCCCCACTCAGGCTGGGAGCCCGAAGTCGAATCGCGCCCATACTATGCGTTGTCCAGGGAATGGGAAGACGACCGCCGGCCAGGACACCAAACATGTTCTGACAAACAGACCGAGCATTTGTCCTTGACAAGCTACTATAAGCGTAGTAATATTGCGATAGAGATAGTAACGAGGGTCCAGACATGAGCAAAACCGCCCATCACATCACCGCAGCCGAGTTGCGGATCATGAAGGTCTTATGGGAACTCGGATCAGGAACCGTCCGGCAGTGCCTGGACGCGCTACCGGACGACGGTGGCAATCCACCGGCCTACACCACCGTCATGACCATGATGAAGCAGCTTGCGGAGAAGGATGCCCTGATCGTAGATCGCGCCCGACAGCCTTTCGTCTACACGCCCGCGGTCCGCCGCGAGCAGGTGCTCGCTCAACGCTTGACCCAGTTTTTGCAGACAGTA
>JAUWNF010000101.1 GCA_030612785.1 Phycisphaerales bacterium | reverse complement strand
CTGCCCTCGGACCTTGTGGGCGCTCGGGTCGCACTCCTGCGTTGCCCTACCCTCCCACAAGATAGAGGGAGAATAACCGAATCGACCCCAAACGAACAACGCCTCCCTCTGGCGAAACCGCCAGCGGTTGGGGGACGGAGGAATGTCTTGTACTTGACCGGAGCGTGCCTTTCAGGGATAGGGTGCGTCCCGGCCGCGCCCGTGTTTAGCGTTGCGTGGCACGCCTAAGCCGATCGGAGGTCGGCGCAGGCATGTATCAAGTGTACGCATCCACTACACGGACACCACAACCAGGAGTAGAGCACATGGACCCGTTCCTGGAGGCAGCGATCGAGGAGGCCAGGAAGGGCTTGGCCGAAGGTGGCATCCCCATCGGATCTGTTCTGGTCATTGACGGCGACATCGTCGGCAAAGGGCACAATATGCGCGTCCAGAACGGGAGCGCCATCCTGCATGCCGAGATGAGCTGCCTCGAGAACGCAGGTCGGCTCACGGCGGAGGAATATCAGCGGTCGGTGCTCTACTCTACACTGTCACCGTGCGACATGTGCAGCGGCGCAGTTCTGCTCTACGGAATCCCCAAGGTCGTCATCGGCGAAAACCGGACCTTCCAAGGGCCCGAAGATTACGTTCGCTCGCGCGGCGTCGAACAGGAGATCATCAACAGCGAAGAATGCACGCAGCTCATGCGCGATTTCATCCAAGCCCGGCCGGAACTGTGGAATGAGGACATCGGCGTTTAGCGGAGGGCGGCGTGGGTGCGTGGGTGCCCCATCCCTTCCACGGGAAGGGGTGGGGAAGTGGTAGGACACCACCCCACCCCTGCTTCGCAGGGATGGGGTACCCGCTGTTGTTTCCGTTGAGATAGAGGAGCAAACTATGGGCAGTCTGCGTGATGAAATGAAGAAAGAGTACGCCGGTATGAGCACGTCTAATCTTAAGGGGGTGATATCTCAAGGTCAGAAGGCCTTGGAGGATTGGGTGAGAAGCCTAGCACCTGAAGGGCATCCCGAACAGCTCATTAAGGAGAGTGCTCAGGACGTGATGAATGATATTAGCGAGGAGCTTAAGAGACGGGGTACGTAAGATATCCCGTGGTGGGGATGCGGGGGTGGAGGCGTGGCCCAGGTTCTTTGGAGGAAATCACGCGCGTGACCACGATACTCGGCATCGAGACCTCCTGCGACGAGACCGCCGCCGCGGTGGTGGCCGACGGACGGCACGTGCGCAGCAACGTCGTCGCCTCGCAGGTCGAGTTTCACAAGAAGTACGGTGGCGTGGTGCCGGAAATCGCCTCGCGCAAGCACATCGAGGTGCTCAATAGTGTCATCGGCGAGGCGATGGCCACCGCGCAGTGCCGACATGATGACATCGATGCCCTCGCGGTGACCTACGCTCCCGGCCTGGTGGGTTCGCTGCTCATCGGGGTGACGGCGGCCAAGACGCTCAGTTGGCTGTGGGGCAAACCGCTGCTGGCGGTCGACCACCTTCACGCGCACACCACCAGCCCGGCGATCGGCTTGGACGCGCCACCCTGGCCGGCGGTGGCGTTGGTGGTTTCCGGCGGCCATACCACACTCTTTTACGTCCGCGATTTTCTGGACTTCCAACGCTTAGGGGCGACCACCGACGACGCCGCGGGAGAAGCGTTCGATAAGGTCGCGACGATTCTGGGCTTGTCGTACCCAGGCGGGCCGTCGATCGAAGCGCGCGCCCGCGACGGTGATCCGCACGCGGTCGAGTTCCCGCGGACCATGTTGGGCCGCCAATCGTTGGACTTCTCGTTTTCGGGGATCAAGACGGCGGTGCTGTACCACGTGAACGGCCCGGGTAAGACCTCCGGTGGCTTGGAGAAGATGTCGCCGCAGAGAATCGCCGACGCCGCGGCGAGCTTCCAGCAGGCGGTGGTGGACGTGCTGGTAGCCAAGACCATGCGGGCGGTCAGCCGGGTGCGCGTGGATACCGTGGTGCTCGGCGGAGGTGTGGCAGCCAATGCCCTGCTTCGGCAAGCGTTGCGCGAGGAGTGCCAGCGACGCAACCTGACCCTGCACACGGCGGATCTGGCCTACTGCGGCGACAACGCCGCCATGATCGCCGCCCACGGTTACCACTTGCTCCAGGCCGGAAGAATCGCCGCCCTAACGCTCGCCGCCCGCGCCACCACGGAGATGAAATGAGCGCCCTGTGACGGAGATGTAGCGGCCGGCGTCCCTGCGGGCCGTTCGGCCTGCGAGACGCAGGCCGCTACAAAACTGCGTGACCGAAAACAGCGCTCGCCCGGGCAACTTGAAACACGCGATGCTCAAAAAACTCAATAACCTTCCACGCCGCCATCGCTGGCCGATCAAGTGCGCGATTCTCGGTCTGACCTGGTTTCTGGTCTGCTTTCCGTATCCACGTCTGTTCTTGCGGCACGTCGCACACTGGCGGAATCCCAACGCTCTGATCGATACCAAGGCTCCGGCGTTGCAGCCGTTGGCGACCGAGCTCCGCAGCATGATCCACGACGGTGACGACCCGCAGCGAGTCCTGAAGGCGGTGGAAGGCTACGTCTGCCGGCGCATTCCTTATGCGTTCGATTGGGAGACCTGGGGCATGGCTGACTACCTCCCGACGCTCGACGAGGTGCTGGAGATGGGCCGCGAGGATTGTGACGGGCGGGCGGTCGTGGCGGCCAACCTTTTGCAATCCATCGGCTACCGGGCTGAACTGGTCACCGATTTCACCCACGTGTGGGTCAAGACGGAGCACGGCGAGTTGCTGGGGCCGCGGCCGAGCAAGGCCGTTGTCGCCACCGATAAGGGGCTGAGGGTGAACTGGGGCTGGCGCTTGGTCGCCAACTTCTCGGACGCGATGGGCTATGGCGTGGCGGTTTTTCCGGCGGAGCGCCAGGTGATTTTTCTGCTGGCGGTGTGGGCGGTGTTAATCGGTCCCCAGACCGATCGGCGCACGGCCTGGGTTGGCGGGCTGCTCTTGTTCGCCAGTCTGAGGCTGATGCGCGAAGGCGGGCACGATGCACATGCCGTGCTCCGCTGGCTTCAGTTGGTCGGTTTCGTGACCCTGGTGGCGGGCGTGACCGCGTTGGTCTGGTCCGGATGGTCGAAGGCACGGTCCCCTGCTTCGAGCACCTTGGCTGCAGCCCCTGTTCGTCGGGTGCGTGGGCACACCGGGAATCAGCGGAGCCTCTCGGAGTAGGTCAACCGATAGCGCGGGTGCTTCATCCCCTTGGCCCGCCGTGGCGGATCAAGAGGCGGGGGACTGACCGGGCCGGTCCGGTACACCTCACACCGCACGCCATCCGGCTCCACGTACATCTTGACGAAAGAGCTCCGCGCTCCAGGGTCGCCGAGGCCGCGGGCGTGCCCGCAGTCGATCTGCCACACGCCGTTGATCTTCGCCACGGACGTGTTGTGGGTGTGCCCGCAGAAGTAAGCCACCACCTTGTGCCGGCGCAGCAGCGTCCAGAAACGATGGTTGTTCTCGGGGTACTTGTCCAACGAAGTGCCCAGGTGCCGCAGGCGCCCGTTGTCCATGTCGGGCACCACCACAGCCGGCTCGTGACCGAAAACGAAAACCAATGGTCTGTCGTTCTCCGCCAGGTCGCGGGCGAGCCATTCGTACAGCGCGTCGCTGACGTCACCGTCGCCGATCATGTCGCGCGCCCCGTCGTAATACTGGTTGATCGCGATAAAGTGGGCGTTGCCGTGGTCGAACGCGTAACAGGTTTCGACCGCCCCGGGCGGTCCGCGGCGCACGATGCCGCGTAGGGCCTCTCCGCCGGGGTTGTAGCTTCGCAAGAAGGCCATGGATTCGGGCTTGTCGCCCTCGTGGTTGCCGACCACCGGATACCAGAGGTAGTCTTCTCCCAGAACCTGAGCGACAGCCGCCCGCACCGGCGCGGGCGGGTCAAAATCGCCGGGCGAAACCATGAACTCGCCCGGCCCGACGTCGCGGACCGCTTCACACACCCCGACGAAGTAGTCCGAACCGGGATAGTTCGGTGGCGTGAAGTAGCGCATGTCCGCCGTAACCACGAAGGAGAACCCGCCGCGCGGCCCCACGCAGCCGGGCACCAAGCTCGCCAGGATAACGAGCGCAACCACGCTTAGCTTAAAGTGCCGCAAGGTGTGCCCCATGCCCTTCGCCACTCCTGCCCGCAGGATCACGACGGGAAGTACCGCTCGACGAAGCTGGTATCGAACCTGCCCAGCACGAAACGCCTATGGCGGAAGATCTCCTTGTAGAGCGGAATGGTGGTCTTGACCGGTTCGACCACGAACTCATCGAGGCAGCGCAGCATACAGGCAATGGCCTCTGCGCGCGTGGGGCGGTGTACGATCAACTTGCCGATCAACGAGTCGTAGCTCGGCGAAATCCGGTAGCCGTCGTAGGCGTGTGAATCCACGCGCACCCCGAACCCGCCGCACGGGCGGAATCTTTCGATCGTGCCGGCACACGGTCGGAAACCCGCGGAAGGGTCTTCGGCGTTGATCCGGCACTCGATGGCCACGCCGTTGCTCTTGATGTCCCGTTGCGTAAAAGGCAACCTCTCGCCGGCGGCGATGCAAATTTGGGCCTTGATCAAGTCCACGTTGGTGACCATCTCGGTCACCGGATGCTCCACCTGGATACGGGTGTTGGCTTCGATGAAGTAGGCCTTGCCCCGGCGATCGACCACAAACTCGAAGGTGCCGGCGCTGGTGTAGCCGGCGGTGTGGGCCAGGCGCACGGCGGACTTGCACATCTCCGCCCGGGTCCGGTGCTCGATTGCCGGTGAGGGGGACTCCTCGATCAGCTTCTGGTGTCGCCGCTGTACGGTGCAATCGCGCTCGAACAGATGGACCACTTTGCCGTGATGATCGGCGAGAACCTGCACCTCGACGTGGCGGGGGCGTTCGATGAACTTCTCGAGATACATGGCGTCGTTCTTGAAGGCGGCCAGAGCCTCCTGCCGGGCCTGGTTCAGCGTGTTCTTCAGGTCCTCCGATCGACGGACGACACGCAGCCCGCGCCCACCACCACCCGCCGAAGCCTTGATCATCACGGGGTAGCCGATTTTGTCGGCAAGTTTCACGGCGGCGTCGTCGTTCTCCAGAACGCCGTCACTGCCGGGCACGGTCTGCACTCGGGCCTTTTTGGCAAGCCTGCGCGCGGCGGCTTTGTCGCCCAGTTGGCGTAAGGCCTCGGCGCTGGGCCCGATGAATTCGATGTTACACTCCCGGCACTGGTCGGCGAATTGGGCGTTTTCCGCCAGGAATCCGTAACCGGGATGAATGGCGTCGGTCTCCAGACTAGGCTCTTTCCCCGCGGCGACCTCCGCCGCGGCGATGATCCGGTCACTCCGCAGGTAGCTCTCACGGGGACTCGCTGGTCCGATGCAGAAGGCTTGGTCGGCGAACTTCAGATAGTCGGCGTCGCGATCCTCTTCGGAGAAGACACAAACCGTCTCGATGCCCAACTCGTGACACGCACGGATCACTCGCAGGGCGATTTCGCCACGGTTTGCAATCAGGATTCGTTTGAACATGGCTGCCTACCGGTTTGAGAATCCAGACCCCGTTTGACTGGGTGATGCAGGCGACTGGAGGTGCGAGCACGCGATCCCACCGGCTGTCCCCCCTAACGATCACCCGCTGAACGGACCGCCCCGCTCAACTTGCCCGCACCAGAAACAGCGTCTGACCGTATTCCACCGCGGTCTCATTGGCGACCACGGCCCGCTCGATTCTCCCGGTGACCCCGGCCTTGATTTCGTTGAAGACCTTCATGGCCTCGATAATGCAGACCACGGTATCGGGGGTTACGATATGGCCGGCCTTGACATACGGAGGGGACGAAGGATCGGGCGCGGCGTAGAACGTGCCAACCATCGGCGAGGGCACGGTCAACAGCCCCGCGTCAGCGTCCTCTTCCTCTGCTTTCGTCGCTGGTTCAGCCGCGGGCGAGAGCGCCGGAGCGGATCCGAACGGATGCGGCGGCGCGACCATCGGGACAGGCGCCGTGGTGAACTGCGGAGCCTGAGCTTTCTTGAGGAGTATCTTCTCTTCGCCGTCGTGGATCGAAACCTGAGTCAGGTCGTTCTCGACCATCAGTTCGATCAAACGCTTTATCACTTCGACATCGACCAACTTCGGTCTCCGTGAGGAGTAGCGCCCTGCCAAGCGGGAGGGCTCCCCGGATGCGCTGAACGCCCAGCGCGTTAAAGAACCGCTTGCTCGATCTCCTTGCTCAACGTGGTGAGTACCTGGCAACCCCGCGCCGTCACCACAATGTCGTCTTCGATCCGCACACCACCGATCCCCGGCAGATAGATCCCCGGCTCCACGGTCACCACCATGCCGGCAGTAAGCTTCTCGTCAGACATCCATGACAACCGCGGCGGCTCGTGTACATCCAGACCCAGGCCATGTCCCAGACCGTGCCCGAAATACTTGCCGTAGCCGCATTTCTTGATGTGCCGGCGGGCAACCCCGTCCACGTCACACATGCGCTCGCCGGGCTTGACGGCTGCGATGGCCTTCTGTTGCGCCTCCAGAACGACGTTGTAAATCTTCCGGATTTTCGGCGGGATGGTACCGACGAACACCATACGGGTCAAGTCGCTACGGTAAAAGTTGTAGGTGGCGCCCCAATCGATAAGGATGACGCTGTTTTTCTTCACCTTGCGGGGCCCGGGCACCGCGTGCGGCAGGGCCGCGTTAGGGCCCTCCGCCACAATTGATGGAAACGCACAGCCGCTCGCCCCGCGCTTCTGCATTTCGTACTCCAGCCGCGCGGCGATCTGACGTTCCGTCTGTCCCACGCGGATCGACCGGCGGGTCGTTTTGAACGCCTCCTCAGCCACGCGAATCGCCTCCCTGGTCACCTTAAGCTCCTCCCAATCCTTGATCCGGCGGAGCTGACCGAAAACATCCGGCGCGTTGGCCAGCCGTGTTGGTCTGACGCGCTTGCGGAACTCCTGCTGATCGGCCACGGTCACCACGCCGGGCTGAATGTGCAGCGTCTTGAGGCGGAGCTTCTTGCAGACGTTGCCAACCTCCTCAGGAAGCAAACCCTTGCGGAAATGCCGCTTGGCCCAACCGACCTCGGACTTGCTGCTGGTCTCGAAACGCCGGTCGGTGATGATGTGCACGTCGCGCTTGGTGATTAGCACCGCCGAATCTTCACCGGTGAAACCGGTCACGTAAAAGTGGTCCATCCGACCGGTGATCAGGTAGGCGTTGATCTTTGCGTCGGCCATCGCGGCACGGCACCGATCGAGTCGGGCCTGGATAAACGGCCGCGGTCCGGCCTTCGTCCTTCTGGCCATTGGCTACTCCTCTCGTGCAAATGTTCTGTCGCCTTTCAACTGATGGGTGGCGAAAACCGCCACGCGCCAACGGTTCTCCCACGAGAGGACATCTTGGACGCGCAAGAAGGGATTGTCAAAGGTCCGCGTGCCTCGATGGGTGAGTCACGATGAGCGACAAACACCCAGAAAGCTGATATCATGGGTCGCATGGCCCGAAGCGAACCGGAATTCATCGAGTGGTTGGCCGGGCGCGTGCGGTCGGACGCGCCTCAGTTGGTGCTGGGCATCGGGGATGACATGTCCATCGTGGACACCGGCAGCGGCCTGCTGTTGACCACCTGCGACTTGCTCGCCGACGGCGTACACTTCGACACGGGCACGCAGGCGCTCTCCGACATCGGCCACAAGTGCATCGCCTGCTCACTGAGCGATTGTGCCGCGATGGCGGTGCGCCCGCTGGCTGCCACCGTCTCAACCGCCCTCCCGCGCGGCATGGCCGACCGCGACCTTGACCAACTCTTCGCGGGAATGACCCGAACCGCACAGGCGTTTGACTGCCCCATCGCCGGCGGTGACACCGTGGTCTGGGATCAGCCCCTCGTCGTGGACGTGAGCATGAGCGCCGTACCGTATCCCGGCATTGCCCCGGTGCGTCGCAGCGGGGCACGAGTTGGCGATCGGTTGTGCGTCACCGGTCCGCTGGGCGGCAGCCTGTTCGGCAAACACCTCACCTTCACTCCGCGCGTGGCCCAAGCCCGGGCGCTTGCCGAAACGCTCGGCGCCGACCTGCACGCCATGATCGACCTCAGCGACGGGCTCTCGCTGGACCTTCATCGGATGTGCCAGGCCTCCGGCGTCGGGGCCACGCTGGACCAGACCCTCTTGGAGCAGGTCATCAGCGCCGACGCGAAACGCGCGAGCACGCAGGACGACCGGTCACCATTGGACCACCTGCTCAATGATGGCGAGGATTTCGAATTGCTGGTCTGCATCGGACGTGAGCCCGGGGACACGGAACTCGCCGACCTTGGCCTCCATGCAATCGGCGTCGTCACCGACGCGAACCTCTTGACCGAAACCCCGGACGGGCGACTGGAAGCGCTCAGCCCACAGGGATATCAACACCGGTTATGAACGACGCAACCGTTATTCGCGCCAACAGCGTCGCCGAGACGCTTCGTTTCGGACGGCGGATCGGCGCCGCCCTGCAACAGGGCTGGGTCATCGGTCTGGTCGGCGAGTTGGGCGTGGGCAAGACGCGTTTGGTCAAGGGACTCGCCGCGGGAAACCACATGCCCGATCACGCACCGACCGAAGTTACCAGCCCCACGTTCGTGCTGGTCAACGAGTATCCCGGGCGCGTGAAGCTCTACCATTTGGACGCCTACCGCCTTCATTCCGGCAGCGATCTGGACAACCTTGGTATCGAGGAGATGATCGCCGACGGCGTGCTGGCGGTCGAGTGGGCTGACCGCGTCGTGGAGGCGCTACCGCCCGATCACCTGACCATCATCGGCCGATCCACCGGCGAAACAAACCGTGTGTGGACCCTGAGCGCCCACGGGCCGATATCCAGAGAGTGGCTGAGTCAGATTGGTTGACACCTTTTGGGACGCGGCCTATCGTCGCGGCGTCGGGGGCGGCTTGCCGGGGATCGGTTCCGGCGAATTCCGTGGGTGTTCAGGCCGCCCAAACACGAAGCCGCCAAGAGAAAGCGCAATGATCAAAAGCGGAACGGGGTTTTCTCACAGTCACCTCTGCCTTTGGCTGGCGTGCTCGGCCCT
Organism: Phycisphaerales bacterium; assembly: GCA_030612785.1. GTDB lineage: Bacteria > Planctomycetota > Phycisphaerae > UBA1845 > UBA1845 > JAAEQG01. The sequence continues at coordinate 152 of JAUWNF010000101.1, read as the reverse complement.
TCTGGCCGGCGGTTGCATGCCTGAGGGCATCCTGCTTACGCCCGTGTCAGCCAGGCGAGACCTGGTTGAGGAAACGCTGCTAAGCGAAGGCCTGTTCGTGGGCGACAAGATCGCCGTCATCGACGTCGAGGGCCTCATCCTCAACGCCAGCA
>JAUWNF010000531.1 GCA_030612785.1 Phycisphaerales bacterium | reverse complement strand
CTCTGCTGACGACCGAGCGACACGCGGTGGAAGAAGCCGTCAAGAACAAATTGCTCCAGCCGGTGCTGGATCGCTGCCATTGCGGGATCCGCGTGCTGAAGGTGAGTCTGATCGACGTGCACGCGGCTCCGGAGGTGCACTGGGCGTTCCGTGACGTGGCCAGCGCCGCCGAAGACAAGATGCGTTCGGTCAACACCGCCTACGAGTACGAGGAGCGGGTGGTGCGTCAGGCAAGGGGCGAAGCCGCCCAACGCGTGCTGAGCGCCGAGGGTCGGGCCGTTGAGACGGTTCAAACCGCGCATGGCGCGGGTGCGGCGTTTAGGGATCAATGGGCCGCATACACGATTGCTCGCGCAGTTACTCGCCTGCGGTTGTACTTTGAGGCCATGGACGCGGTGCTCCCCAAACTGGAAAAATATCTCCACGGTGCGGACAGGCCCACCCGTGGTTTGGACTTGTGGATGATCGAGGACCGAGGTGAACCCGACCGGACCGGCTTGCCGCAAATCCGGTGGTCGGATCGGCCGTAACCTGGAGAGTTCGACGTCGTGAAAGGCTTTTTGGCATTGGCGATTGTGGTCATCGTGGCGCTGACGGTCTGGTCGGTGTGCTTTACCGTGCACGAGACGCAGTATGCGATTGTGACGCGCTTCGGCGACCCCGTGCGGGTGATCGAGGAACCCGGTTTTCGGGTCAAATGGCCGGCGCCTATCGAGAGCGTGGTCTATCTCGACCGGCGGCTACTGGTTTTGGACGCCCCCGGGCCAGGTGAACCCATCAGGGAATACCTCACCGAGGACAAAAAGAACGTCGAGGTCTCCACTTACACCGCCTGGCGGATCGCCGACCCCCTGTATTTCCTCCAGGCCGTGGGCACGCGCGCGGAGGCGGAAGCCAACCTGAGTGTGATCGTCGCTTCGGCATTGGGCAGGTTCCTGGGCAATTACGAGTTGTCCGCTCTCCTGTCGGTCAAGTCCGGAGAGATGCAACTGGACTCCATCATGCGGAAAATCGAGGAGGCTTGTGCGGGCATGGCCGCGGCGCAGTACGGCATCGAAATCGTCGATTTCCGCATCAAGCGGGTCAATTTTCCCGAGCAAAACCGCAACAGCGTTTTCGAGCGCATGCGCGCCGAGCGCAAGCGCATCGCCACGCGGTACCGCAGTGAAGGTGAAGAAGAAGCGATGAAAATCCGCGCTCAGGCGGACAAAGAACGCGCCGAGACCCTGGCTACGGCCTACCGTCAGGCGCGCGAGATTCAAGGCAGGGCCGAGGCGGAGGCCACCCGCATCTACGCCCAGGCCTACGGACAGGACCCGGAGTTCTACGAATTCTTGCGGACGCTCGAATCGTACGAAACCTCGCTCACCAAAGGGGCAACGATCGTTTTACCGGCCGATTCGCCCTATCTGAAGCTGCTCAGTTTGCAGGGTGCTGCCCTGCCCTCGACCGGAACTGAGTTGTCGAGTGAAGAACCGCAAACCGGCGAACCTGTTGAACCGGTACCGGCGGAGGAGAGCGTTGATGACGACCGCGAACAGCCCTGACCGCCACTCCCCTCCGGGACGCTTGCGGCGACCGCGCTACATCGCGCTACTGCTGGTCGTAGCGGCGCTGCTCGTCTGGGCGGGCTCGGGCTTCTACACCGTCGCTACTGACGAACAGGGCGTGGTGACACGGTTCGGGCGGATTTGTCGACGGGGCGTCCCGCCGGGGTTGCACTATGCGTTACCCTGGCTGATCGATCGCGCGTACACGCCGCGCACCAGTGACGTCAAGCAGATCGAGGTAGGATTCACGACCAGGGGCGAGAAGTCCTCCGAGCGCCGCCGCTCGGACGTGCTCACCGGCGACGAGAACATCCTCAAGATCATGATGGTCGTGCAGTACAAGATCAGCGATCCGGTCGCCCACCTCTTCGTTGCCGAAGACCCCCATTGGCTGGTGGAGCGGACCGTGGAGTCGGCGATAAACCGGCTGGTGGCGGCGCTCGAGGTGGACAACGTGCTGACCACCGCCAAGGACGAGATCCAAGTCAGGGCCATCGAGATCGCCCAGGAAACGCTGAACGCCTATCAGGCGGGCATCGCCCTGCTGGACGGAAACCTACAGGTGGTGGATCCGCCGGTTCCGGTGATGGAGGCCTTCAAGGAGGTCGCCAGCGCCAAGAAGGACAGCGAGCGGACCATCGATGAAGCCCGCGAGTATGCCGGGCGAGTGATCCCCGAGGGGCGCGGGGCGGCCCAACAGCGTATCAGCCAGGCGCAGGGTTCCTACGCCGACCGCGTGGACCGGGCCAAGGGCGATGCCAATCGCTTCCTGAGCCTGCTGGTTGAGTACCGCCAGGCCAGGCAGATCACGCGCACCCGTCTGTACGTCGAGACTATGGAACGTATCTTCTCGAAGATGAACGTGGTAGTGCTCGACCGCGCGGAGGGAGAAGCCGCCACCAAGGTCACCATTGTGAACCGATAGGCGCACGCCGCAGGGCGATGGGCGGTCCCAGAACTTCGTTAAGCACAATGGCCCGGCGCAACTCGGCGATCGATAACGAGTTCCAATCGCTCCAGGCCACGGAACGGTGCAGAGCGGGGCCCGCTTCCGGCTGATGTTCCATAAGATCCTTGAGAGCCCGTACTTCCTCTGCCGGCGACCGTGCTTTCGTGCGTCTGGCCCGTGGTGGTGGGGCAGCGCGTTTGGGCGGGCGGCTGGGGCGTCCGCTCGGTCTACGCCGTGGGGGAACGGGACCCTCTTGGGCGCGCGGGAAGACCGCTTGCTCGAAGCGTTCCACAACTACGCCTGGCGCCGTCGGCGGCTTGCGGCGGGAGTCCTTTATTTCCCTGGAGACCTTTGCCGCCGAATCGAGAACCTCGGCGACAATGGCCTTCAGGCTTTGCTTCGGTCCGGCCTCGGTCGTCGGCGCGCCCGCCCGTCGTGCCGCTTGCGCGGGCGGGGCGACGGGAATTCCTGGTGCGGGACGGGTGAAGGGCACTTGCTTGGGGCCGGGTGATTCGGCATCGTCGGTACGCCGCGCGGAACGCTCACGGATCCATTTTCCCAACCCAGCCAACATCGGAAGCAGGATGACGAACAAGAGGTAAAACAGGTTACCCCAGTTAGTATCTCGTTGGGCGAGGATGAACGCGTTTTCAATCACCGAAGTTCCTCGGTAAGGCCGCGCGGGCGGGAGCCCGCGGCCTACGTTTGT
>JAUWNF010000178.1 GCA_030612785.1 Phycisphaerales bacterium | reverse complement strand
CCACCGCACTCCAACCCGGTTCCGTCGTCGCCACAACTGTACCCGTCACCGTCGAAGCCGCTCATCCACCAGAAGCGGCAGTCCGGATCGTTCACGCCCTCAATCGACACCCAGCCTTCCGTCAGCGCACATCCCGGGCTGAGCACCGTGCTGTATTCATACAGAATCAACTGATAGGTCGAGTGGTAGAGATAACCCGTGTCCACCCGCGTTGGGGTCACCGTGTACGGACCACATGCCGGACTTGTTAGATCCGGTTGGCCGCTGTCATCATTCCAGAAGGTGATCTCAAATTGAAGCGGATCCTTGGTGCAGTTATACAAGCTCGCATCCGCCTCCAGGCCCCACCAGTGCACGTCCTCTATCGCGCCCGAAACGCCGGAGAAGTTCTCATAGCGGATGTACGGGAACCCGGTGTCGCTCACCCCGGCCGTCCACGGGTCGTCGGGACCGTGCACCGGCTGCTCGAAAAGGCTATTGGGTGGGCACTCGAGATCGCGCGAGCCCGTGCTGAGCGTTATGTCGACCACAGGTGCAGAGGGTTGGGACCCGCTCTTGGTAATTTTTGCGGACGTGTAATTCTTGTCACCTCCCGTCGCCGCCGTCGCCAAACAGAACGCCACGGCAGCACAGGAACAAATACAAAGCAATGCATACCGCCTCCTCATAACGGTTCCTCCTTTCGGTTGTAAATACAGATAGACAGCCCGCCCCACGCCGGACACGGCGCGGTAGACACGCCAACTTGGGCTCAGCCTGGTTTTGACGCGCTACAACTTCTGAATAGGCGAACTCCGGATGAAAGGCAGCAACTATCCTATTTACCAGAAAAGCTTCTCGGACGCAATGATAAAATAACCTTTTACTGGAAATCGGACAGTTTTCCTGCATCATCAAACCCATCCCAAACGGTCCACCACCGTCCAAGCGTCGGCCCTCCGTGGCGCAACTTCTTGATATAAATGGTGTTGCAGAGAACGAAGTCACCCGTCAATCGCCAGTGTGACCACCCTGTAAACCAGCACTTGATGTGTGCAGCACCTGTTCGTCCACGGGGGTTCTGTGAACCCAGGATGCGCCTGCCGTACCCCTGCGAGGGCTTGGTCGTGCCGGCCCGCTAACCTCAAACGCAACCGCCGTCCGTGACCCTGCCGACACACTCATCCCGCCACCCCGCAAATGCCTTTTTCAGGGACGACCAAGTACGTACGTGTGTAGATCGGTTGCGGACTACGTGCCGGCAAGCACCTCCTGAAACGTGCCGAAGTCGGTCAGGTCCACATCGGTGTCCTCGTCAAAGTCGAACGCGCCGAGGCAGTGCTCCACGCTGATCGGATCCGGCGGATCGGGGGTCGCCTCCGGGCCGGCCAGGCATTGGGTGAACCGGGTGAAATCGTCCAGATCGACCTCGCCGTCGCCGTCGAAGTCGCCCGGTGGCGCCTGGGTGGCCGCCCAAATCTCGATATCGTCGAGGTTCCAACCTGGATACGTAACCACGTCGTCGGTCGGCCCAATGCCCCAGCGAACATAAACCGTCGACTGCCCGTCGGCCACCACTGAAATGTCGTAGCTCTGCGACGACCACGACGATTCGCTGATGGTGCCGTCCCCGCTGACATGTTCCCACACCGTGGTCCAATTCAACCCGTTGCTGGACACTTGCAGGTTCGCCTCATCAAACACTCCGGCTTCGACGCCAAGCCAGCGCTGGAATCGGAACTCAGTCCTGTTCAGACCCGAGCAGTCGATCGCGCTGGTGGTCAGGTACTGCGTGGGGGACAAGTTGACGGGGTAATCCCCGGCAAGGTTGTATCCGTACACATTGGAGCCGGTGTGCCCGCTGGTGGGATCGCCGTTGTGAGACCCGCCGCCGGTGGGCACGCCAAACGCCCAGTCACCATCCGTGGTCCAACCCGGATCCTGGTCCAAGGGGAACGAGTGCTCCATGTGTAGCGCGCCCACCGTTACCGTAACCGTAGCGATGTTCGAGCCCGCCGTCGCATCCCGTACGGAGAAATCGAAGGTGGCCTCGAGGTACTCACCGTAAGGCGGGTAATAACGCACTACGTTCCCATCATCGACCAGCGTGTAGGGCACCGCGGTGATCGCACCCGCACCAGGGTCGCTCAGGCTTCCTTCCCCCTCCACCGGCAGACTCTCGATGATGTACGTCAGGGGATCCCCGTTCGGATCAGAGCCCGACAACTCCACGTCCGTTAGCATGCTCAGCCCCGTGGGCCAATCCACATCGTAGGCCACCGGGTCCCACGCCGGGCCTCCTACCGTAATCGTGACGACAGCTAAGTTCGAGTCGCCGCCTTCCGGAGGGGTGCCGTCGTCGTTGGCCTTGAACTCGAAGCTGTCTGTATCGTGGTACTGCGCGTCGGGGTGGTACTCCATCTGATTGCCGTTGCTGCTCAACTCATGGGGAACGACAAGGATGGTTCCGTAGCCCGATTCGACGAGATCACCGTGCTCGGGTAAATCCGTGATAATGTAGGTCAGTGCCGCCGGCGGGTCGGGCAGCCCGTCGTCGGAGGCCTGGAGGGTGATGCTCACCGGCACGTCCACCGCGGTGCTCGCCTCTCCATTTTGGGCGATCGGCGGTTGCGGTCCGCAGGGACCCATCTCCGACAGGTTGGTCTCGTAGAAGTCCGGGTCCAACCCTTCACCCTCGGACAGACCGGCCAGTCCGTCGCTGGCGTCAATGCGCAGATAGCTGATGGTGATGGTGCCGTCGAAGAACATCTCGATCTGGAAGGTGTTCTCACCGATGCCGTCGGGATACTGGTATTCCGGCACGTTTTCCCAGGTCACCGCCACCCGGTCGGCCAACTGCTTCCAACTAACGGTCCCGCCGTCCGACGGATCAAGGTCGTCGTACAAGCCCGAAATCCGCGGGATTCCGAAGTGATTCTCAAGAGACTCGGCTGTGCTGCTGTCACCATGAGTAAAGGTGATGTAGCCGTTGCTGCCGGGGTAGAGCGTGCCGTAACCTTGCCCATAGAGCCACACGGTAACGCCGGTCAGGTTGACGGTGGCGTAATCGTCATCGCTCAGACTCAGGGTGGTCCCGCCGGCGGGATCAGTCGGCAGGCTGGTAATCTCCTCAACACAGCCGAAGTAAAAGTCGTTGCCGCCGTCGGGCGTGAAGACCAAGCTCAGGTTGTCGAGATCGTTGTCGCTGCTCTCGAACCACTCGGTGAAGAAGTCGGGCACCTCGGGCGTGGTGAACGTGTAGCAGGCCCCACCGTTGTCGTCGCTGACCGAGTTGCCGGCCTCATCCTCGGCCTCGACCGTATAAAAATAGGTGGTGTCGTCGTGTAGCCCGGTGAGGTTCACCGTCGGCGTGGTGGAGTAGCCGCTACCGACGGCGGTTTCGGTCAGGGAACCACAGTCTTCGCCGTAGTAGACCGTTCCGCGCACGGGCTCAACGGGCTCATCGACATCGAAGGCCACGGTGGCGCTGTGCGCCTCGATGTTAGTGGCGTGTATATTGGAGATATTCGGCGGCGCGCAATCGACGGTCGCGGTGTCAGCGACCTCGACGTTTACGCCGCCTTGTCCGTCGTCCTCGTCGATGTACGTGGCGGTGACGGTGTCACCCTCAGCCACCAGGAGTACCCCGTTGCTGTCGGTCTCGCTCAGATCGATTAAACCCGTGAACTGGGCCGAGGCGTAGTCGGTCTCGTACAAGGTCACGGTCTCGCCGGTCGGCTCGGAATCGGACTCGATGGTGACCTCGACGCTGTCAATGACGCCGTCATCAAGGTTCAAGCCGCAGTCGCTCACTTCGATCTCGGCCGTGCTCTCACAGGCATACTTCTCCCGATCCAGCGAGATCTCGCCGGCGTCGGAGCAGGCGCTCGGCAAAAGCAGGCTCGGATCTCCCATCAGGTTGTACATCTCGAAGTACATGCGGGTGTCCGAGTTCGCCCCCCAGTGATTCAGGTAGCGCAGCTTGGCTTCGTTGTAGATCGGGCCGATCTCGGTCTTGACGTCGTCTTCATTGTCAAAGATGGCGTCGAAGAGCACCCGCTCGAGGACGTCGTCCTCGTCCCACCAGCTACTGACCGACGAGCCCCAGGCGATCACCGCCGCGTTGTTCGGCGACACCACCCAGGTTTCCATGAAGCATTCATCATAGTAAGCGTAATCACCGGTGCTGCAGGCGAAGCTACAGATCATCGAGTACATGTTCGCGTTGGTGAGGTCACGCACGTTGGTTTGGGAGAACGGCGGTCCGTCCCCCCAGGAGGTGGAGCCGCCGTGACCGCTGTAGATGCCGTAGAAGCGGCCGTCGTTGAACGAGTTGGTCACGTCGGCCGTGGTCGCGCCGTGGGTGACCTCGTACAGTTTGTCCGACTGGTACCCGTTGGGGTCCATGTAGGTGTTAATAACGTAGTTGTGTGTGCCTTCCGTCAACGTGTAATGGTCGTCGCCGGCCATGAACACCGCCCGCTTCTTGTACTCCGGGTCTGCCAGGGGGCCGTTTTCATAGTAGAGGGTCTTGTCCACCATGTTTTGCAGTTCGGTCGCGTCATCCGCGGGAAACCTGCCGATGGCGATGTCCGGGGACCAGTCACTCGTCCCGTCCATACACGCGTACTGCAAGTCCGTGTCGGGCGAGGCGGTGCCCTGGCCGTCCCAGTGAGGGATGCGGTCGGTGTCGCCGACGAGCAGGATATAGTCCGGAGCGTCGGGCCCGCCCCACAGGCTCTCGATGTAACTCTTGATGGTGCTGTTGCTGGTTCCCGGGGCTACTGAATAGGTGGTCACGGTGAAGCCCTGGGCCTCCTTCGCGGTCGCGAAAGCCGCGATGTCCGTTTCAAAAGTGCTGGCCACGATGATCAGGTAGTTGCCCGAGCCACGGTGTGCCACCTGGGGAAGCTGCTCGGGGTTGAGTACCACGTTGCTCAGGCCCGGCAACGGACTCAGTTCAACGTCCGGCGCCCGCCCGCCGCTGAACTGTACGTCAACTTCGAGTTCGGACCAGAAGGTCAGCGTTCGCGCGACCGGGTCGTACTCGATCGGCCGAACTTCCAGCAGGAACAAGCGCTGTCCCCGCACGATGCCTACTTCCTCGACCACCGCACGGTTGCTTAAATCGGGGGCCTTGGTGTAGGCGGTTTCATCGTATTGGAACACGGCCCGCTCGCTGGCGCCGGGAAGTTTGGGGATCGGCAACTGCACCGGCATCATGCGCCAGAGCAAGCCCTGGACCTCGAGATCGATCACCGCTGCCTCACCTTCCCGCCAGTCCACCGTCACCTTCGCTCCGGGCGGCGCCACGAACAACCTGCGCACCACGGGCAGCGCCGGCTCGCCGATGGCTCCAGCAATGGAAGCGTGCGGCCAATCCAGTTGGAGGAATTCCCCCGCCGACGTTTTCTTGGGTGCGGTGTCGAACTCGGGGCTGTCAATCCACGCGCTGAAACCCGCAGCATCGGATCTGATCACCGTTACCACGGGGGGTTCCGCGGCCGGCGCTACGCCGGCCACAACCACCAGCGTAGCTATTGCCATCGACCACACTTGGATTCTCTTGGTTACGAGTTGCATGAGGACCTCCTTAGGAACCTTACCGGCCGAGCGTACTTGCTATCAGACACAGCACATGAAAGCGGTGAGAGCAGGAAAAACGGACAGGTGGATTCCGCCTCGCGGAGGCAGAAGCTAGCGTCGGATGGTCGCGATAGGCTGCACCACGGTAGCACTCGCATGAAACGGGGCTGCGCATCGTGCTTCCCCTTCCCCTCTCCAATTCGCCTGTTCCCTTCCTTCATACGCAGATTCAAGTATACAGTCAGCGAGTCCCGTAATCAAGTGCCCAAAGGCCTCTGGAACCGTCACGTCAGGGCAATCGCATCTAAACTCCCTGGCTAAGAACCTCGAGCAGGTAATCCGGTTCAACGGCCGCTTTCACTCGTTTCCCCTTGCCCCCCACCTTCCAGCATCTCTCCTGCCGCAGAAAGTCCAGGGCGAGCCGGCGGATTCGCGGTGGGCAAGACAAACGATCCGGCGGAAGCCCTGACGGCCCATAAAACCCTGGACGGGTTCGAAGAGACAAGGAACGCGCCCTGCTTTGGGGTCACCTGGCCTAGGGGAAATCCGTGCGTCAGGTGTCGCGGGAAATCGGCTGCTCGCACGTCAATCTGTTCTCCGCCCGTGCGCGAGTCGTAAACGGTCAGTTTCATGTCGGCTAAGTTCGTCGGCGTATTGCCTGCCGGTGTGCCAGTCCGAGCACACTGCGCATCGCTATGCTGCTGTTGGTCAGATTCGGCGGGTTGCCTCTTTTTCTTGCCACCCATGTCGGACCACCTGAGGCCCGGAAGCAGTTGACGCCCACGACCAGTTTACTCTTGCCTCGGTATCCTTGTCGAGCCTTCTGTGCATCATTGCAGGGGCTGTCGATTTATTCGCGGCCACAGTCGGGCAATGTCTGCTCTCCGAGCCGCTGACGGATGTGGAGAATTGGCCCCCAATCGTCACGTTGCGGTCTTGTGGTCGGTCGGTGTCAGATCCAACTCCTGGTTTCGGTGATCATCGTGCCTTTTGGGTCGGCGCATCGGGGTCCAGAACCTCTCAAGTCGGGCTAACCGTTCCCCCGGCGCGCAGCATCCTCATCGCCAAGATCAACTTCCTTATATTGAAGGCCGTACACGCCCATAGCCATTCCGTGCGAACCTTGTCCAACCCGCGCAGCAGGAACTGCCGAAGCCCGATCACCTGCTTGATGAACCCGTTGGGCGTCTCCGCCAAAGGGGCACGTTTGGCGTACACCTTTTTCCCGGACTCCGTCTTCAACCTGGCGGCCACCTCTTGCCGCACCGCCCCATGC
>JAUWNF010000273.1 GCA_030612785.1 Phycisphaerales bacterium | reverse complement strand
TCGTGGTAGATTTGCGGCCAAAAGGGGCACCAGCACGCGCCGGACGCGGCGCCGCGCAGAAGAGCAATCCGATGAGAAGCAACCTGCAACCCAAGGAAGACCTCTTCGAGAGAATGGCCGACCAGATGGGGGCGATCATGGACTCCATGATGGAGGAGATGAACAGCCGGAACTACTTCCGCTCTTCCGGCCGGGATTCCTGGGACCCGCCCCTGAACGTCTACGAGGTCGCCGATCGCTTTATCGTCTGCGTGGATCTGGCGGGCATGCAATGTGAACAGATCGACGTGCGCGTGGAGGAGGGCACGCTACACATCCGGGGTGTTCGGCCCAAACCCGGGGTCCCCGACGTGACCGGAGTCATCAGCGTACTCATTATGGAAATCGATTCTGGCAAGTTCCACCGTAAGGTCCCGATTCCCGCGGACGTGGACGCCGACGCCATCCGGGCTACCTATCGAAACGGCTACGTGTGGATCGTCCTGCCGCGAATCGTGGATTGATGGATTCAACGTGAGCGACGAGAAACCCACCAAGAACGACGAGTCCGACGCCATCCAACTGGGCGACGAGGATGGGCACGAGCTGACGGTTATTCCCTTGGAAGCGGTCGAAGGTCCCACGGAGGACACCGACGAGGTGGAGATTCCACCCACGCTGCCGGTGCTGCCGATCCGAGAGACGGTTGTGTTTCCCGGAACGGTGATGCCGCTGAACGTCCGGCGCGAGAAGTGTAGGCGCGTGCTTGATCTGGCCCTCGCCGGAAATCGACTCATCGGCGTCTTCACCCAGCGCTCGGCGGAGCAGGAAGACCCCGGGCTTAACGACCTGCATCGCATCGGGACCGCCTGCCGCATCCTCAAGATGTACAAGCTGCCCGACGGGACCGACACGATCCTGGTTCATGGGATCGCTCGCGTCGGGCTGGAAAACCTGGTGACCGAAACACCGCACCTCGAGGCCACGGTTCACGCGTATGAAGAGACCACCGACATAACCACCGAGATCGAGGCGCTCGTGCATACCATCCGCCAGGCGGCCGAGCGGATCATCGAGCTCTCGACGAACGTTCCCGACGACGCCCGCGTGGTATTGCGCAGTATCAGTAAACCCGGAGGGGTGGCCGACTTCCTCGCTGCCAATCTGCCGCTGGGCGTGGTCCACAAGCAGGAAATGCTGGAGACCCTTGACGTCGTTCATCGGTTGCGCAAGGTCAATGCCGCCCTGGCCGGGCAGCTCGAGATCCTGGAACTGTCCCACAAAATCCAGTCGCAAGTGCGCGCCCAGGTGGACAAGTCCCAACGCGAGTATTACCTCCGCGAGCAGCTCAAAGCCATTCAGCAGGAGTTGGGCACCGAGGACGCCCGCACTTCCGAAATCGAGAAGCTGCGTACGAAAGTGCGCGACGCCCAAATGCCCAAGCCGGTCCGCGAGCAGGCCGAGCGGGAAATTGAACGTATCATCAACATCCCCCAGGCATCGCCCGAGTACTCGGTCACCCTCGACTACCTCGAATGGCTGTGCAGCCTGCCCTGGCAGGCGGGCACCGAGGATCAGCACGATATCCAGCGGGCCGAGCAAGTGCTCGACGCCGACCACTACGGCCTGGAAAAGATCAAGAAGCGCATTCTGGAGTTCCTCGCCGTTCGGCAACTCAAGCCCGACGGGCGGGGCCCCATTCTTTGCTTCGCCGGACCGCCCGGGGTAGGCAAGACTTCTTTGGGACGAAGCATCGCCCGGGCACTCGGGCGAAAGTTCATCCGCATTTCGCTCGGGGGCATTCGCGACGAAGCCGACATCCGCGGTCACCGCCGCACCTACATCGGTGCCTTGCCCGGGCGGATCATCCAGGAGCTGCGCAAGGCCGGCTCAAACAACCCGGTGTTCATGCTCGACGAGGTGGACAAGATCGGACAGGACTTCCGCGGCGACCCCGCCTCCGCGCTGCTGGAAGTGTTGGACCCCGAGCAGAACAACACCTTTGTAGACCACTATCTCGACGTGGCTTTCGACTTATCGCGGGTGCTGTTCATCGCCACCGCCAATTACATGGATGAGATTCCGCCGCCGCTGCGCGATCGCATGGAGGTCATCCAGCTCAGCGGCTACACCCGGAGGGAGAAACTGCAAATCGCCAAGCGCTATCTGGTGCCGCGCCAATTGGAGGAGAACGGGCTCAAGAAAACGCAATTGAAGCTTTCCGACGCCGTGCTCTCGCGAATCATCAGCGCGTATACCCGCGAGGCCAGCGTGCGCGGCCTGGAGCGGAGGATCGCCGCGGTTTGCCGTAGCCGCGCCGTGTCCATTGTGCGGGGTGACGGACGTGTCGCTAAGGTCACCGTCGATAACCTGGCTGATGATCTGGGGCAGCCGGTGTACGAATCCGAGGTGGCATCCCGGGCAACCGTGCCCGGGGTTGTGACCGGTCTGGCATTTACTCCCGTGGGTGGGGAGATCCTGTTCGTGGAGGCCACCCGTATGCCGGGCAGCGCCAACCTCAACCTCACCGGTCAAATCGGCTCGGTGATGCGCGAGTCGGCTCAGGCGGCTTATTCGATTATCCGCAGCCGGGCGCGGGAACTGAACATCGATCCGGAACGGATTACCAGCCAGGACTTCCACATTCACGTGCCCGCCGGGGCGGTTCCCAAGGATGGTCCCTCGGCCGGCGTCGCCATGTTGACCGCCTTGATCTCGGTGCTAACCGACCGCACGGTCGATCCCAAGACGGGGATGACCGGCGAGATCACCCTGCGCGGCTCGGTGCTACCCATCGGTGGGGTGAAGGAGAAGGTGCTCGCCGCCCACCGGGCCGGCTTGATCCGCGTGATCCTCCCGAACCGCAACGCGAAGGACCTGGACGACGTGCCCGAGGAAGTCCGCAAACAGATTAAGTTCGTTTTCATCAGGACCATCGACGAACTGTTCGACGCCGTTTTCGGCGGCGGAGACAAAAAGGCGCCCCGGGCCAAGAAGACCAGGAAAACCCAAAAGACCCGTATCGCAACCAGGACCCTAAAGAACGCCGGCACGAAGAAGGCGGCCAAGAGATTCGCTGCGCGCCCCTCGGCGAGGCGGTAACGGGCAGCCTTGTATGAACCGGCTGAAACCGGTGCCGCGTCGCACGGTTCGGAAAAAGGGAGGTCAGATGACCGGCAACGCCAATCTCGTCACCCAGCAGTTCAAAGACGTCACCGTGGTCACCGTGAACGATACCGCACTACTCGATGCGGCCGGCATCCACCGCCTGGGTCAGGACCTATTCGGGCTGGTGGACCGCAAAGCGCGCAGAAAGATCGTGCTCGATTTCGCGAGCGTTAAGTTCCTGTCATCATCGGTCCTGGGTATGCTGCTCAACCTGCGCAAAAAGGCCACCGCTATCAAAGGCGTCGTGGTCCTGTGCGGCATCCGCCCCGAACTGCACAAGGTCTTCAAAATCACCAACCTCAACAAGCTGTTCCAGTTCTTCGACACCGAGGAGGCCGCCCTCAACTCCTTCGGCATCACCACCACCGGGTAGGTCGGGTGCAACCCACCGTTTACCGGGTGATTCAGCGAATGGTCTTTTCACGAGGAGATTCATAATGAAGTACGGCGCGAGGAATCAGTTGGAAGGAGAGGTCGTCGAGATCAAGAAGGGCCAAGTCATGTGCCAGGTTAAGGTTAAGGTCCCGGCGGACTCGATGATGTGCTCGGTGATGACCCTTGAGTCTCTGGACGAGCTGGGCATCAAGGCGGGAAGCAAGGTCAAGGTGATGGCGAAAGCCGTGAATGTGCTGCTGGCAAGCGAGTAGCGCAAAGGATCCGGTGCCGTGCCAGGTTCAAGAGTTTCCTGCTGGTTGTTGCGGCCGGCGTCCCCGCCGGCCGCAACGAACGCGGCGGGCGGGAGCGTCCGCTGATGCGGAGCCCCCGCCCGTGTGTGTACGAATGCAGTCGCCGCGATCCTCTAATGTTGGCGCGGATCGCAACCGATCGGTCTAGGGCAGCCGGTCGAGCACGATGAACCCGACAACCCACTCGTCGGCCGTGAAGCAACCGTCGTTGTCGTCGGCTTGGCGGAGCGCCCAGAAAGCCAAGGTGTTGGCCGACGCGCTCACGTCGGACGCCATCACGTAGCCCGATTTCGTGTCGTCGTCGGGATCGTCGAACAGAGTAAAGTCACCGCCGGTGCTCATCTGCAGGAAGTCGATGTCCTCGTCGACGCCGCCCTGTCCGGAGATGAACCATCGCTCGCCGTCCTGGGTAATGGCCATCTTCGCCCCGTAGCCGTACTTGCCTTGTTCCCGCCCGGCGAGACACTCGTTGGTGACCTCAATCGTGCCGAGCTGGTAGGCCAGCGTAAGGGACGCCGGAGTGGCGACCGCGCCAATTGCGCTGCGGGTCGCAGTGGACCCCGAGAAAATATTGTCGACACCCTCGGACGATGGGAAGTACCCGAAGCTTCCGCCGTTCATGGCCATCGGCGTGGTCATGGAGAACTCGGCGTCGGCGCTGAGGTTGGTGACCGTACCGGCCGTGGTGTTCAGCAGCGCCGTGGTCCCATCGGAACTCGCTCGATAGAGGACGTAGCCGCCGTCAAACTGCATCTGGGCCGGGCTCTGGCCGTGGAAGTCACCCAGCGGGCTGTCCAGGTTGAACTCGAACGCCAGCGGCGCGGCGGTCGGGTTGGCGATGTCGAAGACATAGATGTAGTTGCCCCAGTATGCGGCCACTTGCATGGCGTCGGCATCGACGGCCACCTGGACCGGCTCGTCGAATTCCTCCTCCGGGGTCGGGAAGCTCGTCACCACGGCGTCGGCCCCGCTTACGTCGATGACTTTGAGCGTATTGCCGTCGTCCACCTCGTTCATGTCGTTGATCGTGGCGATGTAGTTTCCATCGGACGTCATGTGCCCGGCTGCGTACGCCTCCGTGGGCAGACCGGCGAGCGTGATCTCGCCGGCCGGTATGTCCACCGGGTTCGTCGTGGGCTGGGTGGTATCATAAATCGCCACCACATTGTTGCTGCGAACCAGAGCGACCTTCTTGCCGGCCACGATCCAGTTTCTGGTGCCGTACAGCTCCGTCCCGCCGGGGATTTCCGTGGCCGTGCTGGTGTCCCGATCGGACTCTGAGGGAATGATGAACGCGATAGTGTCCGTGGACGTTTCGGAGGTTGCGAACACCACCAGATCGTCGCCGGCCTGGATCCGGTGCAGCGCGCCGGAGATGCTCCCCGCGCTGACGCTGGTCTTGATGAGCGCGGGTTGATCGGCGGTGGTGTTATCGTTTGCGTTGTCGTCCGGAATGTTGTCGTTTGCGTTGTCATCAGGCACGTTGTCGTTGACGTTGTCATCGGGCGTTTCGTCGCTAACGTCAGGCCGGACTCCTCCCCCACCCCCGCCGCCGGAAGCGCATCCACTCCCCGCGACCAGAAACACGCCCATACCCAGTATCATCACCCACATCATAAGACTTCTCGTCACAGCACTGTCTCCTT
>JAUWNF010000514.1 GCA_030612785.1 Phycisphaerales bacterium | reverse complement strand
AGGCCTCGAGCAATCCGTGGTTAATCGGACGCTCGATGGAAAAGAACGGTTGGCCGAGTGCGTCATTGACCCAGTAGTCGGTCGTGCCACGCAAGCACAAACGCTGCCGTGCCACGTACCGGCGGGGCAACTTCGTCTGCTTGCCGTAATACAGTCGCACGTGGCCGTCGACATACAGCGTCCCGGCCAATTCCGGGCTTCGTTCCATCCATTCTCGGGACAGCACGCCTGCCCAACGTTGCGGAGCTTCGTTCCGGCTGAGTTGGGATAGTTTTTTCCGCAGGCAACGTACTTCGGGGATACGGTCCAAACCCAACAGCTTGCCGAGTTCCCCAGGTGTCTCATATTGGAGTTGTTCCACGGCCTTGATGCGGCATAAGGCCATGTAGGCCAACAACACGATCACCTGCAACGTCATGTAGTAGCCCGAGAGAACCGGCAAGGTTTCCAAATGCCGAAACAGCCCGTTTTCTGCCAAAGTCGGAAGAGCACAAAGCACACCGCCGTAGGAAACGTCTCGACACGGCTGAAACTCGGTCGTCGCCCCACCAGGAAGCAAACCGATAGCCGCCATGACGCGTTCGCCGGGACGGGTGCAAGTGATCCCCATCTCGTCGCCGGCGGCGGCATCGACGTCGCTGCGAGTTGACTTGTCGGAGGGCACAACGGGCGGGTGAGAAGCCGCCAGCTGCGCACACGCCTCCTCGGACGGCGGCGGAGCCGGCTGGCGGACGCGCCCTTGGTCGATCGCTTTGCGAAGCGTGTCGTATTTGACGCTCAGTTCTTCGGCGACTTCGCGACGGGTGTGACCGAGCTCCAGTAACTTCTCAGCTTGAGCGGTGACCTCGGCGGTCATGACGGATGAGCCACCGCGTCGGCGGGGTTGGTAAAAGCCGGCGGTCCCTTCTTGGCGATACTTCGCGACGCTGCGGAGGACGCTGTTTTTGGAGACTCCGAAAGTGCGGATGATCTGTGCCTGGCGGCACGCGCCCCGGCAACAGAGTTGTGCAGTGAACATGCGAAAGGATTGACGATCGCCCGGCGGATGCTGGAAGATGGGCTGGACGCCACAGAAGTAGGTCCACCGCTGGTCTTGACGGACCACGCTGATCAGGTCGTTGATCTGGGTGGCCCCATGAGGGATCATCGGTAATAATGTTTGTCGCATCGTGGTACCTTCTTCCTGAGAACCGCCAAAGAACTCAGGTTGAAGGTACCACCTTATTTTCCTCTTCGCTCGTACTGGTGAGCTACGCCGATTCTCCGTAAGCCACCGCCTGAAAGCGAATTACCCCCAAGATCCGGTAATGAGCGAACGCCTGAGATCAGGAAGTCTGAGGCTACCTCCAAGCTGAATAGCCGATGGTCGGCAAAGAACTTGTTCGGCCAGCGGTGATGCGCGGTTCCCAGTCCGCTGTGGCGACGTAGCTTGTGCCGTTTGAGGAGGATTCGCCGGAGTCGCCGACGTGTCCATCCGTCCAGTCCCCCGTACGTAGTCTTGAAGGAGCCATGTTTGAAGTATTCAAACCAGCCCCGCAAGGTACGGTCCACATCTTCGATAATGATCTGAAGACTATGCCCGTTCGTACGCCGGGTCTTGCTTCGGATCGTTTCCCGGAGTTTGTTGATACTCTTCTTTCGGGGCATCCTTCTGCCTTTGCTGAAGAGATATCCCAGGAACTCGAAGCTCTCGCTGTTCGCGGCGGCGATGTGCGTCTTATCCGGATGGAGCTTCAGGTCGGCTTGCACCGTCCAAGACCGTATCCGGGTCAATGCCTCCTTCGCCTCTTCGCGACTGCGGCACAGTATGACGAAGTCATCAGCGTACCTCACCATTTCAATTCCCGCTTCTTCCATCAGATGGTCCAATGGATCGAGGTAGATGTTACTCAGCAGCGGTGAGATAACCGCTCCTTGGGGGCTGCCCCGGGTAGGGGTCCACGTCTCCATTCCGTCCATGACACCTTGTGTCAGGAAAGCACGGATCAGTTTCAACACCCGTCCGTCGGCTATCTTCTTTTCCACGAGCGTCATCAGAGCCTCGTGCGGGATCGTGTCGAAGTAGCCTTTCAGATCAGCGTCTACGACGTATCGGTAGCCCGATTTCAGCAGTTCATCCACACGCCGCAGAGCGTCTTTGCAACCCCGGCCTGGCCGGAATCCGTAGCTCTGTTGCGCGAAGTTACGCTCGAAGATGGGTTCAATGACGTTACGTAGGGCTGTCTGAACGGTCCGGTCGCGAACCGTTGGAATTCCTAGCGGGCGCGTCTCTCGACTACCCGGCTTGGGAATATGCACCCTGCGGATCTTCTGCGGCCGATACTCATCCGTACGCAGTTGTTCCGAGAGTTCCCCGTTGTTCGCTGCCAGTCGTTCTTCGTACATCGTCACGCTCTGGTGATCACAACCGGCCACACCTCGGTTTGCGCGGACTTTCAAGAAAGCCCCCTGGAGATTCGACAGGTTGTAAACCTTATCCATCAAGCTAAACCAAACTCCTCCTTTCACTCCCTGTTCGAGAGCCGTCAACATGCGCTTTGTCCAAACAGCGGGTTCAGCCCAAGCCCATCGGGCGCGGACATCTCCGACTTGTTTAGCCTCCGTTTCCGGCGGCACTGACGTCGGTGGTTCTTCCCGTTGTCGGGTCATTGTACATCCACTTTCCTGCGTCCCTTCGCTCCACGGGCATTACCCCGCTTCATCACTACTATGAACGCTCTGACTCCTAAGCGGAGGATACTCCTGCTGGATCCGCTCAGGTCTCCCTGGTCCATGTACCCGACCTTCCCTTCGTTCTGTCGCCAACCACCTGACGTCGTCCCAGTGTCTCGCTTTAACACACTACCCCTCAGCGGACTGGGCTTCATACATTTGCATGTCCGGGCTTCGCTATTAGCCAGCTAGCTCGCCACAACGCCCTGCCGAATCGCGTTCGTCATCCTACGGACCGATGATTCACCTCCGATTACTCTCCACCCCGCCTCGCGGCGACGCAGTTATCTTTGGTTACAGGCCGGAGAGTGCATGCCTGAAGGGGACTTTCACCCCTCCGATCAGGTACACTCCCAGGCGTACTGGCCCACCTCTTCAGAGGTGGGGGACGCGAATTCGTGCTGGATTCGTGTCCCCCACGGCTAAAGCCATGGGCCACCCATCCGACACAACCCTAAAACCAAGGCGTGACGAAGCACTAGGATATCGTGACCTCGCCGCTGATCGGATCGATGGTCACCGTGAGGGTGGTCGAGCCGGCTTGGAGGGTGATGGTGGCTGATGTAGTTTGA
>JAUWNF010000263.1 GCA_030612785.1 Phycisphaerales bacterium | reverse complement strand
CTCCACCTGGGCGATCAAGAGCAGCACGTTGCGGCGCCCGTCGATGCGGCGGTGGAGCGAGGCCGCGTCGCGCGGCGGCGTGAAAACCTGGTTGTACAGATCGACGATCAGGTCGACTTCGCCCAACCCCACCGGAATGATCTCGGCATTGGCCATTTTGCCTTTTCGCTGTTGGCTCAGCGTCGCATCCTACCAGAGTCGTCGGTACTTGGCGAGTTTAGGCAAGTCAACCGGCACGGCGTCATGCTACGGCGCCCGCGGCGGGGCTCGCGACGGCGGGTTGCTGCTCGAACCTCACGCTGACCAACGCGGAGACGCCGGGCTCCTGCATAGTTACGCCATACATGTGGTCCGCGATGTTCATGGTGCGCTTGGAATGGGTGACGATGATGAACTGTGAGCGGTCCAGGAACTCGCGCACGATGTTGTTGAAACGAACGTTGTTGGGTTCGTCCAGGGCCGCATCCACCTCGTCCAGAATAGCGAACGGCGACGGGCGCGACCGGAAGATGCTCATCACCAGGGCGATGGCCGTCAGACTCTTTTCGCCACCCGACATCAGCGTGAGGCTCTGCAATTCCTTGCCCGGCGGGCGAACTATGATCTCGATGCCGCATTCCAGCGGGTCGTCGGGGTCTTCGAGGATGATATCAGCCTTGCCGCCGCCGAACAGCTTGCGGAAGAGGTCCTGGAAATTCTCCCGAATGGTGGCGAACGCCTGAACGAAGCGCTCGCGCGACTCGTAGTTCAGTTTGTCGATCAACCGCTGCAACTGCCGATGGGACTCGTTCAAATCGTCGCGCTGACCGGTCAGGAAACCGAGCCGCTGCTCCAATTCCTCCTGCTCGGTGATGGCGTCGAGATTCACATTGCCCAGGCGGTCGATTTTCTGGCGCAGCTCGGTGATCCGTGTCTCCACCGCGTCCCAGTCCTCTTCGGTATGCTCGTAGGACTCATAGGCCTCTGCCAAGTCGATCCCCAACTCGTCGGCGACCCGGGTGATCAGGTCCTCGCGACGAACGCGCCGGGCGCCCAACTCCACCTGATTGGCATGCAGCCGATTCTCCACCTCCTCCAAATCGGCGCGCAACTGCCTAACCCCGGCGGTTAACTCCTCGCTCTCGACCCGGAGCATGTTCCGCGCGCGACGCTGTTGCATGGCCTCAGCTTGCAGACGCTCGCCGGACAACTGGAGTTCTGCGAGGCGTGCGCGTCCCTCCAGGACAACCGCTTCCGACTCGGCGATTCGCCCCTGACCGTCGTCCGAATCGCGCGTCGCGGCTGCGGCCCCCTCTTCCGCTTCGCGAAATGAGCGGCGCAGCGCGGTGGTTGCTTCGGCCACCGCCGCCCGCTTCTCGGTGAGTTGTCCGTCGGCGACGCGGGCTTCGGTCAGCCGGGCCGCCGTCCGCTCACGCCGGGCAACGATCTCGTCGATCCGTTCCTGGTACTTGGCCACCTCCTGCTCGCGGGTGGACTTCTCTTCGTCGAGGCGGTTGAGGTCATCGCGGTTGGTGTTGCTTCGGGATGCGGCCTCGGCGAGCTGCTTCTCCAGCGAGGCCACTTCGTTGGCGACCAGCGGCTGTTCGGTGGTTAGTCGGCGAATGGACTCCGATACGTTCTGTATGGCGGCGTTGGCTTCGATTTTGGCCGTGTGTGTTTCGTAAATGGCTGTCCGCAGTTCCTGCTGGATCTCCGCCAGATGCCCCGCTTCGGCCGTGGTGCGGTTGAGCTGGTCCTCGGCTCGCTCGATCTTCCGCACGACCTCCGCGATGTGATCGTCGATACCGCGCAATTCGCTCTTTCGCGAGATCAACCCCGTCCCGCTCGAAGGTGGTCCCAGGCTGATGCACCCGTTCGGCTCCACCAACTCGCCAGCCAGAGTCACAAAACGATGGCCTTCGGTGTCGACGGCGGCCATGGCCAGCGCCTCGGGCAGGGTCCGCACGACTACGGTTTTGCCCAGCAAATGGTTGGCTAAGTGCTCCAACGGTTCGGGGAACTGCACGAACTCGATAGCTCGGGCCACATACCCGGGGTGTGCCGAGAAGTCCCGCACGTTGACCACCGGCGGGAGCCGGTCGAGGAAGATCGCGGTCAAGCGCCCGGGCAGATCATTCAATAACTCAGAATCCGACAGAAAGGCCTGGCTGTCGCTAACCACCAGGAGCTGATCCAATTCGCCCAGTGCCGCTTCGAGAATGGCGGCGTGTACCACATCCACGTCGAGCAAGTCAGCCACCATCCCCTGGATAGCGGCGAGGGCCCCTTCCGGCGGGGCGGAGAGCTGGTCGTGCAGCAACTTACGCACGGCGGCCCCCACGCCTTCCATCCGCTCTTCGAGATCGTGTAGCAACTGCCGCCGGGAGACCAGCCCGCTACGCTCTTCCTTGAAGCCGGCAAGGGCATCGGCCAGTTCCAGGCGCATCTGCTCTACCCGGGAAGCGTCGGCCTTCTTGTCCTCAAGCCGCCGGGTTTCGGCTTCGATCAATTCGTCAAGTTCACCAATCCGAGCTTCGAGCGAAGCCCGGGTCTGCACCAGGTCCTCCAGTTCGCGGCCGATCTCGGCGCCGCGGTCGCTCAGACGGCTCTTCTGACCGGTCAGGGACTCGGCGTGCTGTTCGAGTGTGGCGATTTCATTGTGCAGCCGCGAGGTGCTCCGAAGCAGTTCGATGACGCCGGCCTTGATATCTTCCAGCATCGCTTGGGTCTGGGCGAGTTCGCGAGCCAGCGACTGGTCCTCCTGGGTCAGCGCGTCGATGATTTCGCGCTGTTGCTGCCCCTTGCGCTCGAGTTCTTCGGCCTGATGCTCGAGGCGCTTCATTTCGCCGGTGAGTTGCGCGAGGCGTATTTCATGCTGCTGGCGGCGGGCGTGCGTTTTTTCCAGATTCTCGGTTTGCTCCGTAATGCGCCGCCGGGCGGACTCGATGCGCTCTTCGAGAGCCGAGGCCTCAGAGGTCACACGCACCGCCTCGTTCTCCGTCCCGGTGAGCGTCTCGGAGACGCGATCGGTGTCGGTACCCAGCTTGGCGACCTGGGCCTCGTTGTGGTCGATACGCGCCCGAATCTGGATACCGCGGTCGGTATCCTCGTGTACCAGCGACTCTTGCTGGCCCATCTCCCCCGTGAGGCGGTGGTACTCGGCCATCGAGAACCGCGAACGCAGTTCTTTGAACTGTGCTTCGTAGGCCTGATAGTTGCGGGCCTTGCCCGCTTGAAGCTTGACGCTGCGCAGTCGCCGCTCCACCTCTTCGATGATGTCCCCGACGCGCAACATGTTTTGCTGAGTACGGTCGAGCTTGCGTTCGGCTTCACGTCGGCGGGCCTTGTAGCGGCTGATGCCCGCCGCCTCTTCGAAGATTGCCCGCCGCTCGATGGGGTTGGCCCGCAGCAACACGTCCACCTTGCCCTGCTCGATCACCGAATAGGCTTCGGTGCCGATACCGGTGTCCATGAGCAACTCGCGGATGTCCCGGAGTCGCGCGGGGTGCTTGTTCAAGAGGTACTCGCTCTCGCCGGAGCGGTAGAGCTTGCGCATGACCGACACTTCGTCGCAGTCCAGCGGCAGCATGCGGTCGTGGTTGTCGAACACGACCTCGATCCGGGCCAGGCCCGCGCTGCGCCGACCTTCGGACCCGTTGAAGATCATGTCCAGCATCTGGCGCCCGCGGAGAGACTTGGCCGACTGCTCGCCCAGGACCCAGCGGAAGGCGTCGACCACGTTGCTCTTGCCGCACCCGTTGGGCCCGACGATGCAGGTGACACCCGGGGCGAAGTCGAACTCGACCTTGTCCGCGAAGCTCTTGAAGCCAAAAATTCGCAGGCGTTTCAGAAACACGAGACGGGGTACCTCCGTGTGCCCGGAACGAGGGCCGCTCCATCGAACTTACCCGGCAGACCGGCCGCGCCGCCGCTCCACCCGGCACAAGGCAGGATAGCACGCTCGTACCACCATTGCAAACTTGATATCGTCATTTCAGGCGCCGGTGCGTCACCTGGGCTGGACATCTTGAGCCGGTTACGATGGATGGTGTGTCGATATGACGATAATGGAGGTGGAGGACGGTTGCGTATTCCGAGGGGGTGGGCTATAGTAGCAGATGGATGCGGGTAGGCGGTAAAGGCCCTCCTGCTGGCGGAATGCGAGTACACCAGGGAGAATTGGCCATGCGGAGTCGTTGTGTTCGGACATTTGTAATGCTCGGTTTGGTGGCTACCGCCGGGATGCTGTTCGCGGGATCAGGGTTGGCATGCACGTCGATGGCGTTTGACCAGACGGCGCGGTCGTTCGACTTCTGCTTTTTGTTCGACTGCACGCAAGGTGCCTATGGCGGGCTGATTGACTTCTGCGATCAGGTCGATCCCGAGCGATCGCTGTTAGCCGATTGCGTTCAGCTTGGCGCGGACTAGTGCTTGAGGGAAGTGTCCGGGCGAGAATGGCTTGCCGACGCGCCCTTTCTTGCGGTCGTGGGATGCCGGTGGCGAACGCGGGGTAGTTGGCATTGGTGGTGCGACCTGCGTTGGAGTTATGAGATGATCAGGTCAAGGAAATCGACGGGACGTCGAATGCTCACGGCAGCGGCGGTGCTTTCGGCATGTGTTTTCCAGTTCGGGTTCTTGCCCTCGTGCGAAGGTGTGTTGACCACCCTCAATCCGGGCGGAACGATCTTGGGAGCGGTCAGCGCGGAGGACATCGATTTGCTCTTCGCGGATGTTCCCGATTGGGAGTACGACCCCACGTGTTCGATTCCGGGCTATGGTTTCGACCCGAATAATGTGGGCACGGGGAATTGTGCGACTCAGCCGATCTGGCCACATACACCGGGCGCCCGCCCGTAGGGCTCGGTATCAAATGCGGATTACGTGACGCGCTTCCGGCGGCATGGTTCTGCTACCGTTCCCGGGGCACCGGGCGCGTGGCATCACGATTTGGGAGGGCAGCTCAGATGACGATGCGAAAGCTGGTGCGAATCACCGCGGCGGTCGCGAGCGGTGGGTTGCTGCTGCAGACGGCCGGGTGTGCCACAACCATCGCTCCCCTGGCCTTGAGCCTTGTAGAGAATATCCTGCTGAGTCAGATGTTCGGTGGTCTTGGCGGGTAGTAATCGGAGGGGGCGATTGGACTTGACCGGGCGAAGGAAAGGTTGGTGGCGTGCCGAGGTTGTCAGTTGGCCTCGTTAAACAACTGGCGAAACATTTACATGGCAACTATCCGTATGCCATGGCTGCCTAAAGCAAGGTAGCCCGTTCCGCGGGAGACGCCCACTATTCTGCGGAGCGACGTCAGTGGGCTAGCCGACGCGTGACGCCTGACCGTGCGGAGGCGAAGCTTTAGTCGGGCTGGCCAACACTGGAGCCTGTCGATCGGCGCCGGCTGCGGCGAGACTCAAATGATCCGACTACGCACGTAGAAGCCAGCTTGGAAACGTCTCGGGACGGGGGTTCGATTCCCCCCGCCTCCAGTTTGTTGCGGTTTTTGCCAGCAGGATACTAGACAAAAGCCTAGACAAAAGGCATGCTGCTCTTCCACCGGATCGTGGAAGAACAGCAATGGCAGATCGTAAGCGCGGACGGCGAGCGAAC
>JAUWNF010000329.1 GCA_030612785.1 Phycisphaerales bacterium | reverse complement strand
GGGCGGGGGGGGGCACGCACAAGCGTACGGGCTGCCGGGCGGCCGCCGGTACGGGGTGGCGGGACGCGAGACGCCTCTACGGTTGGCGAGCCGGAAGCTTGTCCGTGCGGGCACGATGGGACCACGCACAAACAAGTTTGTGCGTGCCACCCCCAAGCTTGTCGCTAAACGCCTACAGGGCGCAGGCCCTGGGGTTATGGAATGGTGATCGAACGCCAAGCCCCGCAGGGGCGGCAGCAAGAAGCATGGCCATGCGGGCAAAATCCGCCGTGCGCGCCTGCAGTTGAGACGCCGGTTTTGACACGATGGCGGTCACGGCGTCGTTAACTGGGAATCTCGGTTGAGAGGATGGAACAATGGGTCTTGATCCGGTGATCGTGGGAGGGATTTGTCGGCGTCACTTGTTCATCGTCGGGGTCGTGGTGGTCTTCACCTTCTGGGCCGTTCCGGTCCAGGCCGCCAATTGCACGACCTGCACGGCCTTCGTGTTGGGCGGCTGCGCGATGGTTCCGGTCGTGAGCAGCGATGCTTCTGACGACGAGGTCCTCGAACTCGCCGAAGACTGCATTACTCCATCGTCGCAGAGGGGAGTCCACCTCATTGGTTCGACCCCGAACTGCGATGAAACCCTGTGCCGGGTCCAGAACAACTGCATCCTGCTGACGTTCGACGGCGAGATCGCCGCCCCAAGTCCGGGGGACGTCCTGATTCGGGTGAACGTGGGTGGGAGCGCCGCATACTGTAATGAGCTCTCTGCGAACTTCACCTTCACGGTGGTGGACGACGGCGGGGGCGCCATGCGTGTGCTCCAGATCACGGAGAACGGCTCGGTGCTGACCAACAAGACGTGGATCACGGTCCGCACCGAGGGCGGCTGGGCTGGCGTCGAGGACTTCACCGTCTACTTCATGGTGCAGATGGGCGATGCGAACAACGACAGCATGGTATCGATGGCGGACGTCGACTGCATCATGGAGGCCGTGTCGATGTTTCCCGTGCCATGTGAGGACCGCCGGGATATAGATGGTGATGGATTTATTAAGGTTCTGGATGCATTCATGGCTCAGAGCTACGTCCCGTCCTCCCCGGTACCCAAGCCCCCCGGCGGCAGCTCCTGGGACGACTGCAACGATAATGGCGTCCCCGATGAGTGCGACATCATCGGCGGTACGAGCTCGGACGCCGACGGCAACGGTACCCCGGACGAGTGCGACGAGGGAAACCAGGCCCCGGTGGCCGACGCCGGCGGGCCGTACAGTGGCCGCCTTGGCGAACCGATCCACTATTCGGCCGCTGGTAGCTATGATCGTGACGGCACAATTGTGCGGTACGACATCCGCTTCTGCGCTGGGTGTGATTGGCATTTTGACGTTGATCCGGTTGGCACTCACACGTACTCCCCGGACGAACTAAACGAAGACGGTCGCGCTATGTTGCTAGTACACGTCTATGACGACGATGGCGCTGGCGGCGCCGATTTCACGTGGGTTACCATAGCCGATGTCTCGGCTGATGAGCTGCGTGACGCCCTCTCTGAGTTCCATCTGCGCGCACGGCTCTATCTCATGAACCATCAATCCCTGTATGGTCTTCGCGCTGGGAGCGCCATGCGCAAAATAACTGAAGGGGGCGACTTCCAGAGCTTTGCTGTTGACGTCACCAAGAGTCTCCTGGCCGGGTCCGGCGCCTCGATAGTACGGCAGTTCCTACTGCAAAACGCGCTTGCCGGGGCAACAGAGGGCCTCGCGTTGATGGTCAACACAATAGTCTTACATGGTCTCGACGCCTACTTCGCGCAGTGCATGGGCGACTTCATGGAAGATATCGAGCCCGGGTGGTCGGAGAGTGACACTCAACAGGCGTTTATGATAAAGCTGACTTCTGACGATGGATTCAGCTATGGTCCCGATATCCATGGCGGCGTACAGCTTACGGCCCACCTGAACGAACGGTACGCGGATCTGTTGGCCTCCATACCCGACGACCTTCCCGTGGGGTTTCCTGCTAGGGAGGTCGTAACCGCACTGGAAGAGGCTACGCGAACACTTGAAGCGCACACGCCTGATTGGGACCAGCCATCCGAGGAAGGACAGGTGTACTGGGGCATAATGGGTACGTGCCACGTGGATCTCGGTCCAGTGAACCCGCTCTTCGTGGGCACTACTAGTAACGCCGTGCGTGGGCTAACCGCGGCGGTTGAGACGTATGAGACGGCACAGGCTGTCGACATGGGTCTGTCAGTAACGTGTATTGCTTGGACCGTTGGTGGAGGTATTGGAAAGATCGCATCCTTTTTGACTGGACCTGGCGTGCTCCCCTATGAGGGCGTCTACTGGAAAGGTATAACGACTTGCCAGGTGGCGCAAACCGCAGTTGGCGGTATTAACCTAGTTACGAAGGCTGCGATGATACCGCCCTTGTGGAATGCAACGGCCAACTACGTGTCAGACTCGATCGCGTTCAAGGATTTCTACACACAGGTTGTCGACGACATCGAACAGGCGTTGAATGCACCCGGGTCATCGTATGACTGCTCACCGGCAGTAACAATTCTCGGGCATCACTTTGACATCGCGTATGTGCCGAGCCAACCCTGTGATGCCGACGTACTGTCGGGAACGGTGACGGCGACACTAAAGAACCACCGCTCAGCCATTGGGAAGGGTCAGCTCTTCTTCCAGGTTCTCAAGGGACCAGACATCGTAACGTCTTCCGCGTCGGACGTATACGACATTGCCGCATATGACCAGGTCGAGATCAGCTTCGACTTCGAAATACCGAACCCGCGGCTTTTCGGAACGACCTATTACATGGGCCAATTGATCGCGGCGACAAGTGCAGGCCGCCCCATGATTGAGAGTAAGCTGGTTCGGCCGCCTTGTGGAAGGTCCCCGAGAGATGAAGACGACACCCCGATTATCAGCGCTTCTCGTGAAGAAGGGGCCAGCGCATCGGCGTGGGTAGCCACCGCAGACTCAACGTACGAGGCAGACTTCTATGTCTCGTTCGTCGGTGGTGACGTTGATCTTCACATCTACGATGAGGCCGGCAACCATGTGGGAATCGACTATGAAACGGGTGAGGTCGACTTGGAAATCCCGGACGCCGCGTATTGGGGTGGGGAAGGTAATGTCGAGTGGATTACCGTCTTGTCACCGGGAGACCAGATGTTTGAAGTGCAGATATGGGTCGTATCAGCCGTGCGCCGCGCTAGTTTTTGTGCGGTTCTTGTTGAACAAGAGTATAACCCGCCGACTCTCGGAACCAACCCGTTCACGTTGGAGTTTATCGCTGGGCCGACGGGTGCGGTGGAGAACCCGGTTGTGCTGAACGAGGTGGGTGGCCATGGTAGCCTGACAGACCTGTGTGCGGTTGTAAGCGACCTTGAGGGGGAGGAAGGAGCTGTTGTACCTGCGGCATGTGTCGCAGTGTCCATACCGTCTTCAACGATTTCGCCAGGTGGATCGATTCTGTGTGAGGTATCGGTAAGTGTCCCGGAGGATAGCGCTCTGGGCGCGTACGCAGGGACCGTGCGTTTTGAGGCAGCCGAGCATTCTGTTGAGATACCGGTAATGTTGCACGTGGTGGACGTAAACCAGGCGCCCGCCAGACCAGCAAGTCCAACCGGGCGCACGTCCGGCTGGGTAGGCTTACCGTACGCGTACGTGACCCACGCAACTGATGTTGAGAGTGACCCGATTTACTACAAGTTCCGCTGGGGCGATGGCCAATGGAGCGACTGGCTTGGTCCGTTCGATTCCGGCGCGACTTGCAGCGCGTCGCACGAATGGCTGCAAGGCGGGACGTACGAGGTAACAGCCATAGCAAAGGACGAGCAGGGCCGCTTCAGCGAGCGGTCGGAGCCGTTGGCCGTGACGATTGAAGCTCCTTCGACTGGTCCGAAGTCCCCGGCAGGGGTCCAGTCCTACGTTCGTCCGGAGGTTAAGTAAGCGGCTGGGCCCGTCAGAAACCTGCGGACAGCGGGGTTGGATCGGCGAGGGTTTTGAGGTATACTGAGTAATCAATAGAGGGTGCGAGGAACATGCTCGGGACTTAGTACGGTTTCGAGTTCAAGAGTTTCGCGCCGCTTGTCGCGGCCGGCGGCCCCGCGGGCCGACGGCCTGCGGGACGCAGGCCGCTACGAAAGTGTGCTGCTGGAAGCAGCACTAGCAGGGCTTCCGGGTGGCCTTCGGAGAGAGAGTGCGTTGGTGCGCACGCCGTGACGTGCGAACCGACGGGCTCTTTTTTATTTGGGGAGTGTGCCCCAACGTTCTGTTCGCATTCGCGTGTAAGGAGGTGGTGGATGAAGCGGTTTCTACTGACGGCGGCGGCCGCGCTGGTGGTCGCAACGCCAACTTTGGCGCAGAAGACTTTCGATACCAGCATCGACGCGCTCACGCCCAACGGTGGGGCGCAGACGGGGCGGGCCGGCGGCACCTACGGCACCGGGTTCGAGCCGGGCGAAGGCTTTTCGCCGGGCTGGGTCAACGGCCAGGCCGGTTGGGCGACGTTTCTCACCAGCACGAGCGAGGCCCACATCGATACGGCGAACCCGGCCACCGACGTGCAGCATTTACGCCTCTCGAACGATCCAACGCTGGACCCAGGATCGGACGTCGGCGGATTCAGTCCCTGGCTCAGTCCGCAGCCTTTGGCTCCCTCGATCACGTCGGTCGACCTGTGTATCTCCAACACGGGCGGGGCGGACTATGACGTGATCCCACAGGCTCCGGGGGAG
>JAUWNF010000695.1 GCA_030612785.1 Phycisphaerales bacterium | reverse complement strand
GAGCGCGGCATACCCTTCCGTGGCGGAGGCGAAGACCGTGGGGAAATCGAGCGCGTCCTCATCCGCGCCGAGCTCGATGAACAGATCGAATATTTCATCCTGAACCTCCCCGGGGCGGGCGTTGTGACGGTCGATCTTGTTGATGACCACGATCGGGCGCAGGCCGCACTCGAACGCCTTGCGCAAGACGAACGTCGTCTGCGGCATCGGACCCTCGAACGCGTCCACCAGCAACAGGCACCCGTCAGCCATCTTCCGCCCGCGCTCGCCCTCGCCGCCGAAGTCGGCGTGCCCGGGCGTGTCGATCAGGTTGATCTTCGTGCCCTGGTAGTTAATCGCGATGTTCTTGGACAGAATGGTGATGCCACGTTCGCGCTCCAGGTCGTTCGAGTCGAGGATGCGTTCGCCCTTGAGCTGCGCGTCGCGGAACTGCCCGCACTGACGGAGCATCTGGTCGATCAGCGTGGTCTTGCCGTGGTCGACGTGAGCAATGATGGCGACGTTACGGATGTTCTGGTCGGTCACTTTGCCTTCCATTCTGATGGCGGACGACGGCCCCTGCCGGTGGCAGAGGCCAAGCATGACCGCGGGATGGACACGTTGAGACGTCGGTCCCCCTAGCGCCTGAAACCCGGCCAGGCGTGAGCGCCCTCAAACCCAGCCAGTCCTGTCGGTCTCTCTATACCTCACTTCACCTGCTCCTAGCCCCAGATCAAGCGACCGGCGGCGGAGTTTTTGGCGAAGAAACGATAGCGGAAGCCTCTCTGCGGGCGTATACCAAGGGTTTGCGAAAACCGATACCCCACGCCAGCAAGGAGGCTTCCAAGTGCGCGTTCAGAAGAACCGAAAACCGCGTCCGTGTCAACGGAAATCACGGCGGTCCGCCCGCGCTCGGCCCTGCTGGCGTTGCCCAAGCAGGCTTACGAGGCCCGGCGTATCGAACATGCGGGCGCCGATTCGCTGGCGCCCGGCGTCAACCCTCAGCGAGCGCGGCTGTTCCGGGTACCCATCCTCGGCGGTCGGCTCCGGGAGGCGCCGGCGACGGCCGACCTGCCCGGCCGGCATTCATTTTCGCCTAAACCCGGTCCCAACTGACGACACTTGGCGGCCCCGGCGGAGTTTGCGTGAACGGCCCGCTGGCCGGCGTCAATCAGGCACAACCGGGTCCTTAC
Source organism: Phycisphaerales bacterium (assembly GCA_030612785.1). Taxonomy (GTDB): domain Bacteria; phylum Planctomycetota; class Phycisphaerae; order UBA1845; family UBA1845; genus JAAEQG01. The sequence goes on along the minus strand of JAUWNF010000695.1, from coordinate 670 downwards.
CCCTGACGAAGGAATAAACTGCGGGGATAACAAACAGGGTCAGCAAGGTCGAGGTGGTCAAGCCGAAAACCACCACGACGGCCAATGGCCGCTGGACCTCCGAGCCGATACCTCGAGCCATCAATAGGGGCAGAAGACCAAGGATAGTTGTGGTGGCGGTCATCAGCACGGGGCGCAGGCGCAGGAGACCGCCTTCGATCAGGGAGTCGTGTACGGACCGCCCCCGAGCCCGCAACTCGTTGATGTAGCTGACGAGGACAACGCCGTTCTGCACCGCGATGCCGAAGAGGGCGATGAAACCGACCGACGCGGGAACCGACAGATACTCGCCCGTCACAAAGAGCCCGAAGACGCCGCCGATAAGGGCCAGAGGAACGTTGACGATGATGATAAGGGCGTGTTGCACGTTGCCGAATGACATCCAGAGCATGATGAACACGGTCGCGATGACGATCGGAATGATAATCGAGAGGCGGGACATCGCACGCTGCTGATTCTCGAACTGGCCGCCGTACTCGATGTGGTAACCTGGCGGCAGCTCGACCTGATCCTCGATGCGTTTCTGAATCTGAGCGACAACGCTGCCCATATCTGCCCCGCGGACATTGCCCTGGACAATCCAACGACGCTGGTTCTTCTCTCGATTGACCTGGATCGGGCCTACCACCTC
>JAUWNF010000640.1 GCA_030612785.1 Phycisphaerales bacterium | reverse complement strand
GAGGTGGTCCACGGCTGGATCTTGAGCACCACGGGTGCGTCGATTTCCGCCGCGAGTTTCTTCTCCACTGCGGCGGTAGCCGCCGACCCTCCGGCGGCCGCCCCGCAGACGGCGTCTTTGAGAAGTTGCTTACCCTGATATTCGTGCAATCGGGCCACGGAAAACCTCCTGCGTCAGTGAAGCCTCAATGTTGAGCTGGACGCGCGTAATCATTTACACAATAGAGACTTACGACTATCACGGCCCGCAGTGACCAACCGCCCGCGCGCCACAGGCAATTTACAGACTACGCCCGCGCCTGTCCACGTATCCGGCATCGGGATGAACGGAGCATCTCAGCGAAGAGGTTTGGTGAGCCAGCCCTTCCGGTCGGCTCGCAGAGGTAGTACCAGTTGAACGCGAAGGCTATAAGAAGGAAAATGACCAGGACCGAACTCTTCCTGGCCGGGAAGCGAGGTTTCGGGTCTTCCGTCATCGATCGTTGATTATCCCCTCGAGCCCGGTACGGTACAAGGCACGCGGCTTGACAGCGAGCCAAAGGGGCGATGTGCGGACGCATTTCGCGCATGTCTCCGTTGCCAGGGGCGAGACCCGGTCACTCCGCCATCGCCGGTGCCGAACTTTTTACTTTTACGTGTCGCAAATCGCCGTAACTTTGCACTATAGAGTGAGGATTCGAATCCCTTTCGGTTTGTGAGGTACGCATGACCGCCCCCGACCACGACTGCATCAAGCTGTGCACCAACGGGCATTCCGAGGCCTATGCGCAGCTCGTGCGACGCTATCAGGCTCCACTGTCGTCGTACCTGGCCGGCCGGCTCGGCGACGCGGAGCGGGTGGCGGAAGCGGCCCAGGAGACTTTCGTGCGGGCGTTTTTCGCGTTGGACAAGCTCGAGGCACCGGAGGCCTTCTTCCCTTGGTTGCTGGGCATCGCCAGCCGGGTGGCGAAGGAACAGAAGAGGGACGAGCGGCGACACCGTGAAGCGGTCCGGTCGTATCCGGGTAAGACGACCGCTCCAGCGCAGGTCAACGATCGGGCGCTCGCAGAAGCGCTGGCCAAACTGCCCGAGCCGTATGCCCAGGTGATCTTGTTGAGATACTACGGCGGCTTGCCGTGTGCCCGGGTGGCCCAGCGGCTGGGCGTGCCGGTGGGCACCGTGACCAAGCGACTGTCGCGCGCGTACGCGATGCTGCGCGAGACGCTGTGCGAACCCGATCGCCGAACGAAGAATCCCGAGGTGTACCCATGAACTGCTCGGAATGTCAAGAACAACTGACCGCATACGTTGAGGGCCTGCTGGAACCGCAGTTCGCGTGCGAGGTTGCCCGCCACGTGGAAGGCTGCGCCGCCTGCGCGGCCGAAGCCGCGGGACATCGCACACTGCGGGAACGCCTGGTCGCCGACGGACGGGCTTTCGCCGAAGCGTCGTTCGAGACTGCGGTCATGGCGCGGATCGGTGAACGACGGAGTCTTAATCTAAGGAGAATCGCTATGCGAAAAAGATACGGAAAAGCGGGATTGGGCTTGGCCGCCGCGGCGGCAGCGGTGGCGTTCTTCGCCATACCGTGGGGCGGCACGTCCACCGGCCGAGCAACGGCGGCGGAAGTCCTCGCCCAGGCGGTCCAGGCCTTGTCCAAACTGCACTCGGTGTATCTGAGGATGAACGTGCGCAGCGCGCCGGCTGACAACTTCCTGGCCGTCCGCCCAACGGGCGACTTCGTCACCCAGGAAATGTGGAAGGAATTCGGCAACCCGCCAAAATGGCGCGTGGAAAAGGCCGGCCGCGTGACGGTGATGGACGGCACGTCCAGCCTGCTGTTCATCAAGACCGGCGACCGTGGGGTGGCAGTCAAGCGCGAGGCGGGTACCGCCTTCGACAGTCCGCAGGAACTGGCCCACGTGGATCGGATTCTGGATCAAGCGTTGCGGATGGCCGAGGAGATGGGTTGGGAAACGCAGGTCACGGAAGTGGAAGGAGCGGACGGAAGGCAGAAGTTGGTGGTTACCATCGAAGCCCAGGCCCAGGGCGATTTCACCAACGACTACCTGCTAAACACCTCCATCTCCGCCTCGGATCACCGTAGCGTGTATTGGTTCGACGCGCAGACCAACTTGCTCGAAGACCTGGAGGTGTGGATGCACGTGGACGACAAAGACGTGTTGGTCCTGGACGTCGTGGAGATCGTCTACGACCCCGAGATCGCCCCGGACGTCTTCGCGCTGGAACTGCCTGAGAACGTCATCTGGGTCAGGGACGTCGACGTTCTCGCGGATAACGACAAGTACGCAGAGATGTCGCCCGAGGAGGCC
>JAUWNF010000420.1 GCA_030612785.1 Phycisphaerales bacterium | reverse complement strand
GTAGCCGGACGTCCGCAAACCCACCTGATCCGGGCTGACAGGCGGTTCAGTCCTGTGGCGGCGACGTCGATTGACTGTGCGTCTCAGGCCTCTACAATCCGCCATGCCGATCCTGGCGTGAGGCAAGGCCCGGAGCCATCGCTCCGGGCAGTTGGGAGTAAGGGATGGCTCAAGAGCGTTGGCTTGAAATACCCGAGCACGTCGTAGTCAAGATTGAGAAAGTTCTGGGGATTTCACCTGCCAAGCTGCCGGAGCACGATTTGGTGAAGCTCATCGAGGACCTGTGTGATACCGCCTTGATGTTCGAGCGAGAAGAACGCGGTACCGTTCAGGCGCAACCTGAGAAACCATCGGCCGGCGGGACCGGTCAGATACGGTAGGCGACCCCTCGCCTTATTCGGAAGCCGGAGGTTATGGAACTTCCTCGTCGTACCCGGGGTGATGAGTTGCTGAGGCCGGGCGAGCTACTCGGCGTCCGCCATCGCCTGCGGAACCTCGCCCGCCGGCACGATCTCACGACCGTCATCGCCTGCGCGTTCGATCATCGCACGCGGATGTTGCCGTTCATCTACGCGGACACGCGCATGGCGCCCGCCGGCGTGCGGGCCATCGGGGCGGCGATGCTCGACTGCGGGTTCAACAAGACCCGGATCGTGTTGCAGCAGTGGAACCGGCACTTCCGCCCCTCGGAGATGCGCCTGGACGGACGCATCCCGGACATCTTCATGGTCTCGAGCATGCAGATCCACTCCGCCAGGTGCGAGGAGCTGATCCGCGACGCCTGCCGGATCGATCCGGCGCACCGCCCACTGATCATCGCCGGCGGACCGAAGACCATCTACGAACCATGGGACGGCTTTAGCCCGGATCCGCTCGACCCGTGGGGCACCGATGTCGCAGTCACCGGCGAAGAGTACGTCCTGCTGAGCCTGTTGGAGGCTCTGCTGTCGATCCGGGCGGAGGACGAGTCGCTACGATCGACGTTCATACGGGTCCGCAACAGCGGCATGCTCGACGACATCCCTGGCTTGGTCTACGCACGGACCGATCGCGAGGGGGTGGCCGAGGAACTGGTCGACACGGGCATTCAGCGTCTTCTCGGCGATCTCGACGAGTTGCCCCACTCGGTGCTGGGCTATCAACTGCTCGAACCGCCCAGCCGGAAGGCCGAGTTGGGACCGCGGGCGCTGCCGGCCAGCCAGGTTCGCAAATACAGCCCGATCGCCTCGCTGGTTCTGACGCTGGGGTGTAAGTTCGCGTGCCCTTACTGTCCGATCCCGGCGTATAACCAGCGGCAATACCGGGTCAAGAGCGGGCAGCGCGTCGCCGCCGAGATGGCCCGGCTCCACCGCGAGTACGGCCTGCGCTACTTCTTCGGGACGGACGACAATTTCTTCAACGACAAGCAGCACACACTCGACATCGTAGAAACACTGGCCCGCACCGAAATCGACGGTGTCCCGTTACGCAAGCGAATCCGCTGGGGTACCGAGGCCACTGTCCACGACACCCTGGTCATGAAGGATCATTTGCGTATCGTGCGCCGAGCGGGGATCCGAGCCCTCTGGTTAGGCGTCGAAGACATGACCGCCACGCTGATCAGGAAGGGCCAGAGCGTCGACAAGACCCGCGACGTGTTCCGCCTGCTGCGGGAGCGCGGCATCTGTCCGATGCCCATGATGATGCACCACGACACGCAACCCCTTTGCACGCGAGGCAACTCTTATGGATTGCTCAACCAGGTGCGGCGGCTGAAAAAGGCCGGGGCAGTCAGCCTGCAAGTCTCGATGATAACACCTTCGAACGGTTCGAAGGCGTATGAGGAAATGTTTGCCTCCGGTCTTGTGTTCGAAAGTGTCGCCGGCAAGCGAGTTGAGCAACACATGCTCGACGGGAACCATGTCGTCGCGTCGGGGCACAAGCAGCCCTGGCGGAAACAGCTCAATATCCTGGCGGCCTACCTGTACTTCTACAACCCGCTGTGGCTGGCAATTGCGCTGGTGCGCCTGAGAAGCCGGCTGTATCTCGCGGATGCCGGTATGCAAGCGATCGGCATGTGGGGACTGCTCCAGACCCTCCGGCGGACGCTGGGCTGGGCCGTGCGTCTCATGCGCGGGCCCATCAGACGCGCCACCAAGGTGCCCGCCAGCCGGCTCCCGATGCGCAGCGCGGATGGTGGAGCAGCCAGCCACGCGCTACCCGGAACGCCTCAGGGCACACCGGTCCAGGTGGATGGGGAATCGTCGGCGGGGACGCACGCCGATATACTGTCCGAGTAGCGGCACTATCTGATATCGATGACCACCCGTGACGCTGGCTGGAGGAGCAATGGATCATGAATGACAACGGTACTCGGGACAGCTGGACCGCCAGACAATGCCTCTTCCTCGGGCTCCAATCCGCGATCGAGACGGCGGACGAGCATGAAGGGTACGGGACCACGCACCCGTTTCAGGGCAGTGGCAGCCTGGAGGGCGAAGACGATGCCAGACTGGTTCTGCTGCTCGACGACGGAAGCAGCTACCGCCTGACCGCAGAGCAGGTGCTACCGCTTCTTGCCTGCATTGCCGTTACTACCGCGCAAGAACGGCAGCAACGGCGTGCGTCTGGCCCGTTCGAGTGCGGCAGAGTCGCCGAGTTTCGGACGTGGCTCGAACGCCGCAGCCCCACCGACCGGATCAGCACCGCAACATAAAGCCTGATACCCGGACGGAATCGCCCTGCTCCGCCACGCAGCAAGTACGTCCGATAACATCAGACGATACCTGATCATCGGACGGTGCCCGGGGCTGCCCAATCCTCCGCGGTTCCGCGATTGGAGCCCAAACTGGTCATACGTGACCGCGGGTGGTGCATGCGAGTGGTCACCGCACCAGCCCCATGCCTCTCCACACGTGTGGTAGACGTACCGACCGGCGCAGCAAAGCAACGGGGCACTCTGGCTCACGTGCGACCGCAGCGTCGCGCAGAGTGCCTGAGTCTGCTCCAAGTCCTTCGGCGCGCAGAAGAGCACCCGGGCGACGGGGGCCGCCGAAGCCACGCTTGCGTTTTCGTCGAATTCCGCGATGTCGAAGTGATCGGACGGCAGGCACTCGTTCACAATCTACCTGACGGGGGTGTCGAGGCCGGCCACGACGATGCGGCGTTTTGTCGACATAGGCGGAAGCTCCTCAGAAGACCACAGCTTGGCGTGACGAGTCTACCTGGGGCCGCGCCCGCGTCGAGCATGAGGGAATCCTAGATGGTAGAGCCGGACCGCCACCAACGCGGGGCGCCCCAGCCCGAACAGCCCGCGTGGGTAGCGGGCAGTAATACTCCAGGCCCACACCCTCGCTGGACGAGTTCAGACCTGCGAGCTGCTTGCGGCGTCGAGTCGACGCGTCCCTCGCGGGCCGGAGATGCGTCGGTCAGGGGGGTCTTCGGTCCGGGCGGGCCGGTCTTGCACGTGATGGGGCCTCGCCACAGGCGGTACGACCACGCGGCCGGCAAAGGCAATCTTGGTCGCGCGCCGAGATCCCTCTTGACACCCTGCGCCAGCGACCTACTTGTATGCGCCAGCGGCGCGGCCAAGCTGACGGCGATCAGGTTCCACGTGGGATCACGTCAAGCTGACCGGTTCGACCCCGAGGACCATCAGTACCATGGACGACGGTTTGCTGGGCTCCGATCCGGAGCCGGACGGCGCGCACCCCGCGAGCGACATTCTTTCTGTCTCGCGTCGATGGCATCCTACCGCAGAGTGCAGAGGGAGGTCACGGTCCAATCGTTGCAGCGCACCTGGAGCTGTGCGGCGGACACGCTCGCTGGTTAGGGGTCGCGTAAAAATAAAGTAAACGATTCTCAGTTCGGCAGAATGGCGTAGTTCCATTCTCCATGGAATTCCGCCGGACGAAGTCGGACCCGGGCCAGTTGCTCTTGGGTGAC
>JAUWNF010000513.1 GCA_030612785.1 Phycisphaerales bacterium | reverse complement strand
GCCCGGATTGCGCCCGGAAGAGCATCACCGACGCGACGGCTCGAGGGATCGAGCCGGCGCCGCTCTGTCTTGTGGTCTGTACCGATTGCCGTTGACTGCAGGAATTCACCCCGACCGCACCTACGTCCCCTGGAACCAAGTGGTCCGCCCAGTCAATCGGAATAGAATCCCGCCCGCTTGATGGAGGGCTAGTGAAAATCTAGGGTATTTGCCCTGGAGCAATACTCGGGCTGATGTGCGGGGTATTATCAGCCCATACCAGCGACCTATATGACGGCGATACGAGTGTGCTGCTGGATTGTGTGTAATCGTTAAGGATGTAAACATGGGCAAACCGGTCGTCTACCTTGCGTCGGTGGCAAGCTCCTGCCGCGAAATGCTCGCGGCCATAGATTGCGCCGGCGCGGCCGAACTAATCGATTACGTGCAGTCCGTAGTGGGGGACGCGTATCTCGTCGAGGGCGACGCCGCGCTCATCGAAGCGAACGAGGACGATGATTGCGGCGGGCGGTCTGACGACGCCGAGCGGGCGGAGGCCCTTGAACGGCGGCTTGCGGACGAGGAGACCGTGGCACTGGTGACGCTCCGGGGTGGGGCGTGGGTTACCCGTATCCTGGGGCGGATCGATTTCGACGTGCTCGCGCGCCGCCGTCGGCGGATCGCCTTGTTCGGTTTCAGCGAACTGACCACGGTGCTCAATATCGCGTCGGCTTACCGGCAGGCATTCTGCTTGTACGATCTATGCCCCGGGTTTCTTCGGAAGGGACTGAGAGACTTCGCCCGTCGGCACCCCGGCCGGTTCACCGAGGCAGAGGTAGACCAACGGATCCACGGGGAGTTTGCCGCGTTCTTTCGAGATGTGCAGGCCATTCTCGAAGGAAAGGGCTCGAGTCGCCCGATCTCCGGCACATTGGTGGCCGGCGCGTTGTCGGGCCCGACCCGAACGCGGTTCGTGGGCGGCAACCTGGCGGTCCTGACCACCCTGCTGGGCACGCGATACGCCCAGAGCATCGATCCCACCGGGCGGTGGCTGGTAATCGAAGACATCAACGAGTCGCCCGACCGCATCGACCGGCGTTTGGCTCACCTCAAGCTCGCCGGTTTCTTCCAGAGGTGTGCGGGGCTGCTGATCGGGGATTTTCACGCCAAGGACAGGGACCATCAGGCGGCGGTTGTGCAATTGCTCCGGCACCATTTGCCGCCGGGGCGGGACTTGCCGGTTGTCACCACACGGGACGTCGGGCATGTTTGGCCACTCGCGCCGCTGCCGCTCAATTCACCGGTCGTGCTGGAGCCCCGCGAACCCGGGCAGGACCAACGGCGGGTCAGGTTCGACGTATCGTGGCCGACGATCATCCCGGGGCGCGGTGCGGAATAGAGGGGAACTCCGGCTGGAAGTCCGGGTGCTTGCCGCTGGCGAACTGCTGAATCCCCTTGCTGATGCGCACGCTGCACCAATCGTGCCCGCACATGGTACAGTAATCCGCATCCACGTGCAGGTCCTCGTCGTGCAGGGTCCGAGCGGTGTCGGTGTCGAACGCCAACTCCAGGTGCTTTTCCCAGTTCATCGCCGCTCGGGCCTGGGAGACATCGTCATCCCAATCCCGGGCCCCGGGCAGACCGCGAGCAACATCCGCGGCGTGGGCCGCGATCTTGTAGGCGATGCAACCCTGCCTGACGTCATCCAGTCGCGGGAGCCCCAAGTGCTCCTTGGGCGTGACGTAGCAGAGGAACGCTGCCCCGTGGTAGGCCGCCGCCGTCGCCCCGATCGCGGAGGTGATGTGGTCGTAACCGGGGAATACGTCGGTGACCAGCGGTCCCAACACATAGAAGGGCGCCTGGTCGCAGATTTCGGCTTCGAGCTTCATGTTACGCTCGATGTCGTTGAAGGGGACGTGTCCCGGTCCTTCCACCATGACCTGCACGCCGGCTTCGCGGGCGCGGTGGGTCAGTTCGCCGAGGGTGCGGAGTTCGGCGATCTGGGCCTCGTCGGTCGCGTCGGCCAAACAGCCCGGTCGCAGCCCGTCGCCCAGCGAGTAGCTCACGTCGTACTCCCGCATGATGGCGCTGATCTCGTCGAACACCTCGTACATGGGGTTCTGCTTGCTGTGGTGCAACATCCACTTGGCCAGCAGCGAACCGCCGCGTGAGACGATCCCCGCGACGCGATGTTGTAGCAAAGGAAGATGCTCCCGCAGGATACCGGCGTGAATGGTGAAGAAGTCCACGCCCTGCCTGGCCTGCATTTCCACGGTCTTAAGGATGTCGTCGTAGGTAAGTTCCTCGATGGTCTTCCCGAGGATCATTTGGTAAATGGGTACGGTCCCGATCGGGACGGTCGCGTGCTGGATCAAATACTCGCGGCACACGTTCAAATCACCGCCGGTGGAAAGATCCATCACCGCGTCGGCCCCGTACTTCACCGCGTGCTTCAGCTTGGCCAGTTCCTCCTCCTTGGAAGACTGGACCGGCGAGGCCCCGATGTTGGCGTTGATCTTGGTCGTGATCGCGCGCCCGATTCCGATGGGATCGAGCTGCCCGTGTGGTTTGAGGTGGCGGCGGTTCGCCGGAATGACCAGATGCCCTTTGGCGACCTGGTCCCGGACAAACCTGGCGGTGACGTTCTCGCGCTCGGCCACCCGCTTCATCTCGGCGGTAATTGACCCTTTGCGGGATGCTGTGATTTGCGTCATAACGGGCACACCTAGCGACAAGATGGTTGTAGCTGCTCGCTTGGCGGATGTCAACCCTGGAGCGGGGTCATCGGTCGTCCCAGTGGGTGTCTGCGGCGTCAAGTGCGCGACGGAAGAGCGAAAGCAGATCCCCGGGGTTTCGGTTCTATAACGGGGTTGGGGCGTCCGGTTTCGGATCGCTGGGTCGGCCGCACTCGGGGCACAGAGGCGTGGTACACCCGCGAACGTCGTAGCGACACCACGGACACTCGTTGGGATACTTCTCCCGCAGATAGCTCCAAACGCGGGTCAGACTCGCGCCGCGCAACGGCCACCTCAGCACCAGGGCATATAGCCCCGGAATGAGCGCATGCCCGACGATCACGATCAGGTCTTCCTGCCAGGCCGGCCGGGCCATCGGCATGAACCAGACGCGGTCGAGCACGCGCCACAAGGCGAACAGGATCAGCCCGTACAACGGATACACGCACCACCGCCGCCGGGAGAAATCGGTCAGACGACACTCGGAAATGGTGTCCATATGTGTGCCAACCCGCCGTCGTTTATGCGCCCTGCTAATTGTGCCAGCCGACCGTGCCGACGTGCCGTGACACGG
>JAUWNF010000687.1 GCA_030612785.1 Phycisphaerales bacterium | reverse complement strand
CTGGGCCAGACGGTCAACAGCTACGTGAACCGGGAGAACGGTCGGACGGTAAACTTCGCCCAACTGCTCGAACGGGCCAACGAGGTGGCGGGGATCGAGCGGATACGCTTCATCACCAGCTACCCCGGCGACTTCACCAGCGACATCTTCCAGGCCATGCACGACCTGCCCAAAGTGTGCGAGTATCTGCACCTGCCGGTGCAGAGCGGGTCGAACGCGGTGCTCCAGCGCATGCGTCGCCAGCATACGGTTGAGAGGTATTACGCTCTGGTAGATGAAGCCCGCGCCACCGTGCCGGGCATCACCCTGGCATCGGATTTCATTGTCGGTTGCTGCGGCGAGACCGAGGAGGATTTCGAGCAGACTTGCGAACTGGTCCGCCGGTGCAACTTCAAGAACATCTTCTGTTTCAAATACTCCGAGCGCCCGGGCACCGTGGCCCGGAAGCGCATGCCCGACGACGTGCCCGATCAGGTGAAACGCCGCCGCAATAACACCCTGCTCGGGATTCAAGAAGAGGTCTCCGCGCGCAACAATCAGGCATTGATCGGCCGCACGGTGGAGGTGCTGGTCGAGGGCTATAGCAAGGCCGCCATGAAAGCCCGGCAGGCGAAGCAGACCCGCGGCAGCGAGGTGGGCTGGCGACGTTCGGACCAACTCGTCGGACGCACGCGGGGCGATCAGATCGTGGTGTTCAGCGGAACACCGGAAGATATCGGTCGCCTCGCCCAGGTGCGCGTTACCGGTGTCACCGCTTTGACACTCCACGGCCAATTAGCAGCCCGGCAGGATCCCAAGACGCCCGGTTCCACCGTGGCCGCCATAACGATATCCAAAGGGTGAAACCCCTGTGAAGCGGCCTGCGTTCCCGCCGGCCATGGAAGCCGCGGAGCCCAAGCGATGTCCGAACAGTCCACCACCAAGGAGCGGGCGGAGTTCAAGCGGGATCAGATTCACGCTTTCGGCAAGGATGACCTTATCGCCAGGTGTCAGGGGAGCATGAGCGCCATCATCGAGCCGTGCCCGGGTTAACGATGTAGAAAACAAGGGGGGAGGGGGCTGGACGTCCCCGCGGAATGTGGTATACTTTGGGGGGTGAATGCCGCTCCGGCGCGGGGCGGTATGTCACGAAGGAGTCATTATTGCGTTAGAAAGGAGTTTAACCATGTATTGGTGGTGGATTGCTGCAGCGGCTGCGGTGGCGGTTTTCTTCTTCTGGGGGGGGGGAAACTCACTGTAAGCTGAGTTCTCTGAGCATTCAGTAAGTAGCGGATACAAGTGCGGCGAGGCACGATCGGAACCGTGGTTCCGAAGGTCTCGCCGTATTTTTTTCTACGGCGGCAAAGCCAGCTTGAGATCAGGGTGGTCCGGGTTTGTCCGTGTTCTTAAGCCGGGTCGGCGAATTCCAGGACCCAATAGAGGATGCCGTCCTCGTCGGTGCGAACGCCTATGCCGATCTGCGTCCACTCCGCTGACAGGATGTTGTCGCGGTGCGAGGGGCTGGCCATCCAACCGTCGAGGACCTCGGCCGCCGTGGTCTGTCCGAGGGCGAGATTCTCACCCATGACGTTGAACTCGTAGCCGGTCATGGTCAGGCGATGGTTAGGCCCCGTCTTGGTCCTGGGGTCGATGTGCCCGAAGAACTCACCTTCAATCATCCGGCAGGCGTACTCTTGACTCACCTTGGCGAGTTCGTCGTCCCAGGCAAGCGCCTCGAGGTCGGCGAGGGTCCGCTCCATGTTGATGAGGCGGAAGAGCTGTTCGGAGAGGACGTCGGCCTGGCTGGGAGTGGCGCACGCGCGGGCCGGTTGAGCGTAGTCCTGCGCGCCGCAACCCGCGAGCAACCCGAGCGCGAGGAAGTACGCCCCGGCCATCCGGCGGAACCGGCCGGTTACCGGCTGGGATCGCGCACACAC
>JAUWNF010000060.1 GCA_030612785.1 Phycisphaerales bacterium | reverse complement strand
GCGCGATACGCCGAAGGAACCGGTGACCACTGGTCCGTTATGCGCGGACTTCACGTGATCGCCGTCTGCTACAACGCCCGCAACGCCTTCAAGCTGGCAGTCAAAGCTCACGGCGACGCACTGCGGTACCTCCGCGACCGTTGCCACACGTTCTCTCGGGCCGAGCAAGACAGGTTGAACATCTTCCGCGGTCGGATACTGCGCGAAATGGGCGTCTGCATGGCCAAGCAAACCGCCCGCTCGCCAGCGGCCGCGAACAGAGTTCGCGAAAGCATGGGCCTAGCCGATGCCATCGGTGACCCCCATGATATCGACGACGCACACGTTCGTAGTTGTGAGGCAGGAACGTTCTTGGCCAATTGGGCCCAAGCCGATCGGTTCCTCGGGCTCCTGCACGCCAACTGGTCCAGGATGGACCCCAATCTCAGAGCCATCACTATCAAGCTCTCCGCCCGGTTGGCAATTGCTCAAGGCAAAAAGACAGCCGCATGGGACGCAATCGAGCGGGGACAGAAATGGTGTCAGTCGCACGGCATTCACCATCAGGCATACCACTTCGCTCGACTCGCCTGGAATCTCGAATCCGGCCTGGGCAACGCCCGCGAACTCATTCTCACGTAACGCAGACCGCGTCTTTCAAGTCCGGCAGACCGCGGACCAAGAAGCCGGGGACATGCCCGGCCTGCGGTCAACAAGGTGCGCCGCCGTCGGGTGTGCTCATTTCCCTCCACCACGCGCGTGCTCCAGCCGTCAGCGCCTTCCGATGGCCCTCAAGAACAGAACGGTCATAACCACGCCGTACACACCGTAGACGACGATGGGACACAGCGGGGCGGCAACAAGCCACCAGGGCCACTCCACGCAGCCGGTGAGCTTGAGGCCCGTTAGGAACACCGTCAGCGCGAGCAGAATGATACCTACGACCTTGTGCATCTCTCCCCCTCCCTAAGCCCAGCAGGGCGGAGGCAGGTTCCTCCAACCCATCTGGACACCGACGAAATCGATGGCGGCGTTACGCTGCGCTTACAGGCCCGCCGGGTCTTGCGGATGATTAACCGTGAGGCGGTTGAACTCCGAAAATTGGTAAGTGACCGTGGCCACGCCGCCGCCGGCGTCACCGCCGCCATAGGTAATCGAGGCCAGCTTGTTCTTCGAGCCGAGATCGAACACGGCGCCTTCCCGCATGAAGATTTTGATTTGCTGGTTGGTCAGATTGCTCCCGCCGACCGGGTCGGCCTCGGCGTCGATCATGTCGCCTTCAGACGTGGTCGTCTCGATCGCGCAGGTCACCTCCACCGGGAAGCTCACAAAGCGATGATACGGACCGCGCCGCCCCAGCTCGAAGAGTTCCTCGCGGCCCAGGTCGGTGGAGATGGTGACCGTCTGGATGTGGGCGGCGTAAGAGGTTTCGCCGCTGGCTTGCAGGTTCCAACCGCTCGCGTGAATGCCCGGAAGCTCGGTGGGCCACAGCGAACCGCTGGTCCCGCTACCCATCAGCACGTCTTCCCGCCGCTGCACGCCGCCGGAGGCGGCCAGGGCGAGCGGCTCGTCGGTCCCGTCGAAGTTGGGCAGGAACGCGAAGCTTCCCGTGGACCACACCTTGTCGTTGCCGACCAGGGTGACGTCCTCGGTCGAGTTGCCCTCCACGTTCAACGTGTAGGTCAGGGCGGAGACGTACATGCCCGACATGCCGCAACTGGTCAGCGGCGTGCCCGAGGCGGCCTCGAACGTGTCCGGGTAGATGTTCAGGGCCACGAAGCAGCGCTCGTTGGATCGCCCGACCAGCGACGCGGCACTGGCCCCCGGCGTGGCCAGGTGATACAGCAGCGGGTAGCCGTCGAGCACCTTCTGGGCGGTGACTTCGATGTCGGGAATGCCCTCGATGTTCTCGTAGAGCTCAAGCTGGCCGAGCTCGAAGACCTGCTCCAGATTGAACGTGGTGTTGACGCCCACGCTCTGGACACCGTGGGCCGTCCTGAAGCCCGACGGCGCACCGCCTGACGCCATCACACCGTGTTCTGCAAGACCGAGTCCCTGTATGGCATAAAAAATGCGCGAGTTGCTCATAGCACTATTCCCCCCTTGGCAGACCTGTCCACCACATGCTTATACACCAACTAAATCCCGCCCACGTCGATTTCCACGGTCCAGGACACGCGGGCCCGGAATAATCTCGGGTTGACCGAATCAAGCCGGGCCATCTCCCCGTTCTGGATTCTCAACCTGTGACCGGGGTAGCTCTGAGCCATCTGAGGCCACGAAAGCGCTCCGGAGGCCAAGTCGCCATGGGAGTCGAACGGGAACGGGGCGGCGTTCAGGTCGGCCATGACGAAGGCTGAGCGGCTCTGAAAGTCGAGCCAGTCGGCGAGCAGGTTCCGGTCGGTCGGGTTGTCGGCGAAGATGAATAGCCTCACTTCCCTCGTCTTTATCTGCCCGCCGCCGAGTTGAAGGCCGCGCTGGGTCCCCCGGTCCACCTGGATGAAGATCGAGGGCAGCCAGACCTGGTGCTCGCGGGCGGGTGTACCGGACGGTTCCGCGTCGGTCAGGAAGTCCTCGATCGATTGCTGCATGAGACGCCGGAAGTCGGGGTGATCGGCGAAGGCCACTTGGACCTGCCGGTGGCAGTAGTCGGCCCGGACGTCGTCGGTCAGGTTCTGCTGGCGATCGAAGACGATCCGGCCGTGCTGGTAGTCCACGTGGAACGCACACGGCCCCGTTGTGCCGATTGGATAGAAAGTGTCGTTAATGGTGATGCCCGAGACCTGGAACGGCGGGTCAGCCACGCCGACGCCGCTCTCCCCGACCCACTCCGGACCGACACCCTCCCACACGCGACCGTCCCCATATCGTTCGTCAGTTACAGCGCGCAGCTTGGCGTCCTCATTGCTGTAGTAGCTCTGGTTCGAGTACCGGTACTCGCTGAACGCCCCGTGGTGCAGCAGTCCCCAGTCCAGCCAGAACTTGACGTTGTAAAGCATCTCGTCGGTCAGCGAGTAGCCGCCGAATCCTCCGGACGGAATGCCCTTGAACGTCAGCGCCATCACAACTGCCCCAGGTTGGTCATAAGCAGCTTGGCCGCCTGCTGCGCAACCTCCGGCTGGCCGAGCGTATACTCGATGAAGTTCTGCCCGGCCTGCTTGTGTACGATGGCCGGCAGCACGTACGGCTGGTTCGCCTCGGGCAGCCCCAGCTTGACCATCAGAGCCCGGCCGCTCCGTGAGTGCTTGGCGATCGCAGAAGAGTACGCGCCGCCCTCCCAGACGATCGAGTAAGCCGCCTGGCCGACGTCGATCTCGGGGTCCACCAGCATCCACTTGGCCACCGGGATCAGAGCGCCGGACGGCCGGGAGCGATAGGTTCCTCCGGTCAACTGGGCGTATTGCTCCCAGACTTTTGGGACGGCCGTGATCCTGATGTGTCCACCGGCTTTGTGCTTGGTCGGGATGATCTCCACCGAATCGCGGATCAGCCCCGCCATGCCGTCTGCGAGGGTTGTGGCCCGCGCATCGGTCAGCCCGAAATGCGCGGGCAGATCCACGCTGCTGCCGCCCCGCAGCGCCTGGGCCACGGCGGTCTGGTTGAACCGGTCGGCGAAGTATCCGCCGATCAACGCGACGATGCGCTCTTCTCGCACGTGCACCGCGTCGACGATCCGCCGGCCCGCGCCGGACTTCACGCCGTGGTGAAGCTGCTTCATGAACCCCGCGGGCGTCTTGATCTGGAGGATCAGCTTAGCCATCGACCAACTCCCAGAAGCTCACGCAATACCGGTCCTGGCGGAGCCCAACGGGATAGGGGCCGCGGATTCTCTTCACCCTCAGCGTCATGACGCCGGCGACGTCGCGATGCACCAGGGCGGTGGTGGCCCGCATGATGCCGGGGGCGTGGTCGAGGTAGGTCTTGAGCCGCACGATGCCCCTGGTGTCGCTCACCGAAACCCCGAAGTTGGCCGCGTCGGCGGCGTTCCACTTCAGCAGACACTTGATGCAGGTCTCGACGGCTGTCTCCAGGAACCCGGCGCCCTTGCAGTATGGACAACGCCGTCCCCTGGGGAACGGGCGCGGACCGCCCGGAACGTAGATGCCCTTGGACCGCTTGCGGACGGCATCATAAACGCAATTCACGCAGGGCTCGCGGAGGGGGTCGAACTCCAGGTAGACGTTCTTGCCAAGCTGGTTGATCAAGGCGTCGATGCGCGACTGGTAGATTCGGATCAGGTCGTCGCTGATCTGGATCGAGGCGGTCGGATCAAGCACCGGACACGATGGCCCTGTGGGCAGTTCGCTGCCGTGCAGGTAGACGGGTAGGTGAGCCAGCGCGCCGGCAGCCATGCCCAACACGAGGGCGACGTCACCCGACGCGAACGAGGGGCCTGCAACGAACAAGTCCGTCGTTTCGCCGGCCGTCTCATGGCCATGCAGAGACAGTTCCAGTTGTTCAGCAACAGTGGCCATCGCAGTTTAACGCCTCGTTCGATGATTCCAGAGTGACGCCGCAAACTGGTCATAGAACCAACTGATCGTGTCGGGGGCCCATTCGCCCGGAGCCCGGTTGGGGCTCAACACCGCACCCACTGCGCTGGCGGCCGAGGCCTGAATCTGCCAGCGCAGCCTCTCGTAGGCGGCACAGGCCCCGTACTCCAGGATGTCCCGGTAGCCCCGGAAGCTGACGCTGGTGTCCACCATGCTGTCCCCGTCGCGCACCTTGATCCCCTGGCCGAGGGCCTGTTGAAACTGGCCCTGGTTTACGATGCACGCGGTCTTGAGTGGGAACAGCGCCTGGGCCACCGTGTCGCCCGAGGCCACCGGGTCCGGAGTGATGGTGAGATTGGTGATGTCGAAGGTGTAGACCTGCGGCAGGGCCACGTCCTTGTTGACCAGGATGCCGGCGCAGACGATGGTCCGCCTCAACTGCGCGTCACTCTGCCTGTAGGGCTCGGTGAGGTCGTTGAGCAGGACCCTGGTCATCAACACGAGGTCATCGGTCCAGGCCATGGTCCACCTCTACACCTGATGGATGTACCGGCCACTCTGGCTGGGCTCGGGCATCATGTTGTCCCCGCCGGGGACGTAGCGCACGAGGTCGCCCCAGTCGCCCGCACCCTGATCGTCGTCCATCTGCCAGTGGAACTGTTCGCGCGACGCCAGAGGTTGGGGCAGATGCGTCGTGGACCAGGCGAACTTGCCGGTGCTGTCGAGTTCCTGACAACTACTGGTCGGCAGGTTCAGTTCCACGCCGTCCTGCCAGACCCGGATGGTGCCGCTGGCCCCAACGGTCAACTCGCCCACGAGGGCCGGTGGCGCGTCGGGGTTGTACTCGTACTCCCGAAAGCTCGGCGACTGTGCTGCCATCTTCCGTCACCTCCTGTCCGACTCCGGGAATCTCAAGAAGAACTCGCCGGCGAACGTCTGGGCCGCACCGCTGGTGGCCATCCGATAGACGAAATGCTGACCGTGCCTGGTGTCGCCGGGGAGATAGGCGGTCGACCAACCCCAGCGGCCGGTGTCGCCGATGGGGTAACAACCGCTGTGACCGAGCGACACTTCGGTCATGTTGGTCAGTTCATAGACCGTGACGTCCACGTCGCCCGAGGTCCCGACGTAGTCCAGCAGCCCGATCACCTGCGGGTGATGGTCGTGCGTGCGCAGGAGTTCCGTCACCTGCCAGCCCGGCGATCCCGAACCCGATTGTTCCCCGAACTGGGCATCGTACTGATCCATGCCCAGGCCGTGGGTGTGGGCCAGTTCGTACAGGTTGCCGAGTTCCCCGCTGGTGAACTGTTCGGTGTTTCTCCAAAGGATCATCTCGTCGATGATCGCGTAGTTGGCAGGTGCGTCTCGCCTGACGATGGCCAGCCCGCTGCCGTCGTTGTCGGGCGGCTGGCGACTGGCCGTGCCCAGCGATTGCCATCCACTGCCGTTCAGGCTGATCCAACCGGACGCCACCGAGGCGCCGAACTCCACGTGCAGGACCACGAACCCGGACCCCGACAGCGGGTTTGCCGGCGTGTCCGAGAACGAGACCGTCCCCCCCCGCGTGCTCAGCTTCCCCAAGAACTTGTTCGAGGGAGAGTCGTAGAAGAACAGCCCCATCGCGTTACGCGGGTCGAAGGCGCTGCCGATCTGGTCGAACGCCCCCACGTAGACCCACTGGTTGTCCGCTTCCGGGTTCTTGAGCCAGAAGGCGCAGGTCCAGCCGGCATTGCCGGACAGCGAACCGTAGGTGCCGGTGGGGTACCAGAGGCTGCCCTCTCCGGCGCTGGTCCGAGTGAACCCCGAGCCCAGCACGGCGGCCTCGAAGCTGCCGCCCGCGTTGGTCCAGGCGAGCCCCTTGGTGGACTCGACGCGGTCGCTTTCGCAGGGATGGTAGAACAGCACGTCGTCGGCGTGCAGGTAGCCGTTGGCCATGTTTCCACGTCCTTACGTTTCAACGGGACGGCGAAGATGGTTGATGAAGGTGGCTACCTGCTTATACACCAAGTGCCGGCTCCCCCGCGAGAAAAGTGATAAACGGGCGGGTCAAAACGCACTAATTGCGACTGAGCGGGCCGGGGTCCGGAGGGAAGTCGTACGGGAAATCGGGCTTGTTGATGGCTTTGAGCAAATAGGGCCTGTTGAGGGCGAGGAGGATGAGCACGTCGGCATATTCGTCTATCTCGCGGTCGAGCTCGGGATCCCCCGTGCGCAGCGCTTGGAGCACACGCCGCACGTCGGATTCGGTGGGGTTGTGCAGCTTGGCGATCGTCTCCACGAGAGTCGCGTGCAACTCCAATCGAAGCTCCTCCAGGGGATCAGGCCGGCACATGCTCGGACCTCCGGGCTAGGACAGGGCCCACGGATTCATCAAGCTCTCGGGCCTGCGTCAGTCGGCTCCGAGGCGTCTTCCCCAGCCGGTCGTTCATTCCGATAGAACTGCGTAACGATGTTCGAGGCGTGCCTTTGGGAAATCGCGCCACCCCGTCGCAGGTATTCCGACAGGCACGCACCAAAACCCTGTTCGCCCAGGATACTCGCGCCACCTTGGGTATCCATGAACCGGACGAAGGCCCCGGCGATCCCTGCGGTGGGCCGCGCGTTCAAGGCCCGTGCCTTCTCGATCTTCTGTCCGACCAAGCGTTCCGCCGGATGGCGCTGCGCGACGATCCTCTGGGCGTACGCACGTTCAATCGTGCCCCCGGAGCGTTCGTACGCCGCCAGACACGCATCGAATCCCTGGGCGGCAAGGATGCCGACTCCACCTTGGGTATCCAGGAACCGGATGAACCCCGCGGAAAGGCCGCGGGGCCCTCGCGCCTTGGCCACCCTGGCCCTCTCAATGTCTCGCGGCGCCCGGAGTTCCGTCTGATAGAACTCCAGAATGATCTTCTTGGCATAGTGGCGCGCGATCCTGCCGCCCGCGCCTCGGTACGCCGCCAGACATGCGTCGAATCCTTGCTCAGCCAGGGTGGTGGCTCCACCTCGCTTATCCATGAAGCGAACGAATCTCCCGGAGATTCCTGCGTTGTTCCCCGGCTTCAAGGCCTTGACCTTTTTGACGGCGGCTTTGCCCGCCGCGTACTCGTCGGGGAACCTGTCCGAGGCGATCCGCGTAGCGTAGTCCCGTTTGATTTTACCGCCCGCCGCCCTGAACCTCTCCACCAGCGCCGCAAGTCCCTTCCTGGCGAGAACACGCTTTCCGCCCTCGTGTTCGATGTGGTGGACGAACGCCCTTGCCGTGGAGCCGCCTGGGGTGACCTGGCCATTGGCCCCGACGTCCAGGCCCAACGACTCCTGCCATTCTTCGGGACAAAGCAGCGCCGCCAGGTGTACTGCCAGGCTGCGGAACACGTCACCCGGAAACGATTCGAGCACTTTATCGATCCCGTCTTTGGCCAACTGTTTCCGCGCGCTCGACAGCGAAAGGAAACGGGCGAACTCACCGAGCACTTCCTCCGAGCCGGGACTGTCCTGCTCGACGGCAATGCCCTTGGTGCGGGCCAGGTTGACGACCTGTGCGACCGGAGACATCTCGACCTGTCTCGGGAAGACGACGATCTGGGCCAGCCTGGCGGCGACGCTCTGCATCTCGCCCTCGAAACGACGGCTCCGGTCGGCCGCCAGGAAATCGCAGGAGTGGATCACCGCCCACAGGTCCGCCACGGTCTTGCCCGGCCGGAACTCGATGCAGTTGAGTAGTACCGACCCGTGAACGGTGCCGTGGTAGCACTGCTTGGCCAGTGCCAGGTAGCGAGGATCAAAGCCGTTTCCGTTCGCGATGCTCATGTTTGCCGGCTCGGACGGCAGCCCAAAGAAAAGGGCCCGACGGATTCATCAAGCTCTCGGGCCTGCGACAGCCCTCCCACCCGATTGCACCGCCGGACCTTGAGCCCGGCGAATGCCCTGGATGAGAGAAGAGAACGTCGCAGTTCGAGAGCCACGGGCGATTCGTTAGAACGAATCCAGATTGTCTTACACGACAGTCTACCAAAAACGGGACACGGACGGGAGGGCTTGGCCGAATGGCCCGACCGGCGGGAAGCCCGAAGTGGTCCCGCAGGGCCACCCCCCGACCGTCCCCGCCGGCCGGCGCTCTGACCATCGCCGACGCAGGCCATCATTTCGAGTATGGCGCAGGTGAAGGTGGCGGTTTGGCTGGCCATTCGTCGCGGGCTCCAAAGAAAAGGGTCCGCCGAACTCACCAGGCGTTCAGGCCTACGACAGCCCTTGCACTCAGCTCATCCGCCGGACCTTGAGCCCGGCGAAAAGCCCTGAGTGCGAAAAAAGCGTCGTAGTTCGAACGCCTCAGGCTATTCGCGTTCAGCGAATACTCAATTGTCCTACGTAGCGTACCAAAGCCGGCCCCCGCAGCAAAGCCGCGGCGCAGGTTCCGCGGTCTGCCCAACGCCCTGAATGTGTCCGACTCTGCGCCAGGCCCGCCTTTGGCCCGCGGAATGAAGAGAGGGGCCGGGCAAGCCCGCCCGGCCCTTGTTGAACACGGTGTGGCCTCAGAAGGAGCCGATCGTGACCCGGCGAGGATCGAGGCAGGCGTGACCGATTTCCAGCCATCCGTAAACACCGGAGCGCCGACGGCGGTGGAGGGCGGGGTCCTCGAAGATTGAGAGTTCCTCCTTGATCGGACGCACGAAGGCGTCGTTCTTGCTCAGGTCCAGGCCGATCACGATCTCCTGATCGGAGGTGGCCATGGTGCCGCCGTTGGCTTCGTAGTAGGTCTGGAACTCCTGGTTGACGCCCAACTCGTCCAGCGTGTGCAGCGTGACGCCGTAAATCTGCTGGAGCACGACGTCCTCGTTGCCCTGCTGGAGGATCTCGCGCCGGGTGACCTCATCGACCTCGGTGTTGTCCCACTCCCGGATGTCCTCCAGGGCCTCGGGACTGATATACAAATCCGTGAGGCGCCCACGGTTGGTGGACGACGTGTTCCCGCCGGCGTTGCGGCGCATGAGCGTCTTGAGCACGCTGATCAGCCGCTTGGTGAACTGACCGGCGGCGGCCGCGTTGTCGTAGCCGATGAAACCGCGCCCGAGGCCGGCGGCGATGATCACGTGCCAGCCGTCACGGTTGAGCTTCTTAACGAAGCCCGCTTCCATTACCTCCAGCGCCCGCGCGACCACGTTCCACCGGGCCTCGCGGCTGTACTTGAGCAGCCAGTCGATCGAGTTGCCCACGTCGTAGGTCTGGACCGTGACCACGTCCCCGCTGATGTGCTTCTGAGGAATCGTGCCCTCGTTGGGCAACGTGTAGGCGGTGAAGTTGTCCTCATCGCCGGGCTGATAGAAGTCCAGGGGGTACTCGGCCACCGCACCGGGTTCCAGGACCTCCTCCGCGAAGATGTCCCCGGTGATGTCACCGGTCAGAACGCCCTGCCGCAGTGGCTCTTCCAGCGCCCCGGCCAGCGCCCGCATTGCGGCCATGGCCTCTTCCTTGTTGTGCGAGCCGGTCCGCCTCAGAAGCTCGACCATCTCCGGCGTCGGCCGTTTGATCTTGCTCTTCGTCTTCATCTGCTCCTCACCCCCTTTAGATGTCCAGAAAGACCCGCGCGAACCCGTCCGCGTCCTTGGTGGTCTCGAAACGACCCACCTGAGGAGCGCTCGCGGCCTGGCTCGTCGAAAGCTGACCACTGGCGCTGAGGAACGCGCCGCTGCCGGCGACCGGAGTGCCGATGATCTGGTCGGTCACCACCCAGCCCCTCCGCAGGAGCGAGACGGGATCACCGGGCCACTGCGCATTGGTGTGATAGTTCTTCCGCTTGAAGCTGGTGACCGGTTCGGCCTCGATGGCGTGGAGCAACAGACCCACCGCCTGCACGCCGGACGGGTCGGCCACGTAGTCCACGGTGTTCACGCCGCCCTTGCCGGGGGCGATGCCGGAACTGCCCGGATCATCCAGAGCCACGCCGGAACCCGCGCTCACCACTCCGGCGCTCCCGCCCTCCTCGGCGGGCGCTTGCCCGTTCGCGGCCCAGAAGTAGCCCATGTTGTATGAGCAATCGAAATCACGATCAGGTTTCAGTGCCATCTTGTTTCACCCCCTCTTATTCTTCTTTCCCGTCCTCGCGGCCCAGCAACCGACAGGCGGTCGCCTTGGCGACGGTCATCTCGGTCTCACTCTCCGATTCGCCCCCGCCGTTCATGGCCGGGTCGTCGTCGGGTTCGACGTTGTCGAGCACGCTGGCGTCTGCTTCGCCGTCGTCCGTCCCGGCGCCCTTACCCTTGTCGGGCTTGCCGTCCGCGCCGGCCTTGGGGTCTTGCTTGGTGCCGGCGTACTTCAGGACCGCCTCGAACGTCTCGTCGGTCATGGTCCCAAGCTCGGCCAGCGCGGCGGCCTCGTCCTTGATCGTGGTGACCGCCGACAGTTTGACCAGCCGGTCCCTGGCGGCTTCCTTGGCTTTGACCTCTCCAAGTTCGGCTTCGGCCTTCTCAGCCCGCTGAGTCGCTTCCTTGATCTTGCCCTCACTCTCGGTCTTCTCGGCCGTGAGCGTTTCGACCTGTTCCTTGAGCGTGGCCAGTTCCGCGGCGATCGCGTCGCGCTCCCCGGTGAGCTTGGTGACTTCCTCGCTCTTGGAAGCGATCTCTTTGGTGGCTTCGGCCAGCTTAGCCTTGATCTCCTCCAGTTCTTTCATGTCTTCTTCTCCCTCCAAGAGTTCACTGAGGTTTGCGGCGACCTACGTCTGCCCCGCACCCATCTCCATTTGCCTCG
>JAUWNF010000630.1 GCA_030612785.1 Phycisphaerales bacterium | reverse complement strand
TGCATGCGATCCTCCTCGAAGGGCCACCAGTATAGAACGCCCGCGGAATAGGTCAACGCGAACCCCATCCCACAACGTGTGCTACGGTGTGCCGGGTGGAGCGATCGCAAGTAGCGGTCGGCGTGCCTGACACTTCGCGTCAAGCACAGGTCCCCCCCGGCTGACCCCCGGTACCCACACCGAGAATCCGCCCCGCCCCGCGCCGTTCAAGGACGGGGAAGCCTCTCGAACCCGCGGGGCAGGCGCGCCTAGATATTCGTGAGGATGGCGTACGAGCCCGCCGCCGTGATTCCCAGAAAAACGGTGTTCAAGAGATCAAAAAGCGTCGTGGACGAGCAACTGGTCCAGGCCAACAGGAACCCACCGCCCGCGAGCAGTGCCAACTGGCGAAGTATGCGTGCGCACCTCATAACCCTAATACCTCCGTGTAGTAACTGTGAAACCCTGTCCGGGCAGCCGCGCCAGCCTCCCGGCCTCGGGTTGCCAGACCCAGGAGTCTACTCTGCCGGGCTTGCCAGTCAATTCGGCTCGCCCGATTACCGTTCCCCCTTCCGTCACCAGGGACTTGCCTTTTCGCAGAATCCGCGTTATCAGCAGCGAACAAGAGGGGTTCCGTACGCGAACTACTTAGCAAAGAGGATTCCGGCGGTCGGCCGGCTGGATGGCAATGCCGGAGTGGAAGAAGTATGACTTGACGAGAATGCTCACCGGCCTTTGGACAAATGCCGATAATATCCATGAGAAACGTGGTGGCAGGTGGAACGCGCGCGGTGCTCGTGCGTGGGCGGTCGGGGTGTTCCCTGCCGTAACTTATTTAGGGACAGGGGATTATGGTCTCAGGCCAATGATTCGACTTCGCCATGTATCAGATATCTAGCAGCCGAGCGTTCGAAACCCATACCGCGAGGGTGCGGGCGGCGGTCGCTCTCTGCGCGGTGATGACGGGGCTTACCGGCTGCACTCCTCTAAACAGCTTCTTCAACGGCTTGCTGAATCCTTCGGATGTTGGATCGTACGGGGTCTGCGGCCGGGAGGGCACGTTGGACATCCGCAGTTCACTTACCCTGCAGGACGCGCCGGCCGGCGTCATGGGGGCCAGCGATCCGCAGCCGGAGGACTTGATCCCGATCGTGGAGGAGTACGAGTACGGGATCGGCGATGCGATTGCCATCCGTATCTACGAACTCCTCCAACAAGGGACCGAAACCGGGGCTCAAGTGGTGATCGACGAGAAGGGTAGCATCTGCCTCCCGGTGGTCGGACGAATGGAAGTGGTGGGACTCACCCTGCCGGAGATAGAGGCAGAAGTCGTCGACCAAATCGTCCGGCGGGGGATTCTGGTCGATCCGGAAGTGATTGTTGAGCCTGCAATTCGGAGGAAACTGAGCTACACGATCTACGGCGCCGTTGCGCAGCCCAGCCTGTATCCGCTGGGACAGTATGACCTGCACTTGTTGGATGCGGTCAACATTGCGGGAGGGCTGGTGGATGCCGTCACCGAGATTTACGTGGTTCGGAACCAGACGGACGTCGAACCGGTTCTGGTGGCGAGTTCCACAGCGCGCGACCGTTTGGCGTCGTCGCGTTCTATGAATGGTGAGTTCAGTCTGTCGGATGGCTACGCCTTCGGCACGAGAGAAGGCCGGCTGGCGTGGGCGGCTTCCCGTTCCGAACCGCCGGAGCCCGCCACCGCCACGGCAGAGACGGCGCTCCAGGAAGTCGTCGACCTGACGGTCGGCGAACCGGCCACGGCGCGAGCGGACTCCGCACCGACCGATACGGCTCCTGCCACGTCACCAGTCCCCAAGTGGGAATTCCGGGACGGAGAGTGGGTTGAAGTGAAACCGGAACCCGCCGCCGGCAAGCGGCCGGCGACGACGGCGCCGCCGCCCGCCGTGCGGGAGGCGCGCGAGGAAATCATCGAAATAACGGTCGGCGAGCCGATGACAAGCAGCGCCCCGGCAGTTGCGTTCCCGGCGGAGTCGGTGCCGGCCACCCCGTCGCAACCACGTTGGATTTACTACAACGGGAAATGGATTGAGACCGAAGCACCGACCACTACACCGGCGGAAGCTGCCGTCAAGGAAGCGGTGGCGGAGCCGGACCGAGCAACGCAACCGTCCATCGACTGGGCGCAGGTTGCCGAGCTAGACCAGCAGCGGGTGATCAGGATTTCCGCCAGCGCACTGCGCGAGGGCGACCCGCGACACAACATTGTGATTCGCCCGGGTGATGCCATCCGGGTGGTTGCTGGAGAATACGGGGAATACTACCTGATGGGCCACGTAGCGCGCCCGGGGGCGTATTCGTTGACCGGGCGGATAATCACGCTCAAGACGGCCATAGCCTCCGCGGGTAACCTCGGGCAATTGGCCTGGCCGACGCACTGCACGGTCTACCGCCG
>JAUWNF010000621.1 GCA_030612785.1 Phycisphaerales bacterium | reverse complement strand
CGACTCACCTCTTCGTGGGAGGAACTGGGATCGACCTGGGAAGCACGCCTTGGGCAGGGCACGGAGACCCCCGTGTACTGGGACAGTTATCTTGCCGGAACCCCCTTCTACCAGCCCGGCGGCGGCGACCTTGCTCCAACCGAATACGCGACCGCGGAGGTCCCGGCCCTCGGGAACTGGATGACCTGGGACGTAACTGAGTTGGTAGGAGAGTGTATTGCTGAAGAGCATCCCAACGAGGGTCTTCTCATTAAAGACGCCTGTGAATTTGAGGAATACCCGGGGTACGACATAGCCTGGGGACCTGTCCACTTCCGAAGTGTAGATTACTGGAACGAGGAGTACCGGCCCTATCTGGAGGCGACTTTCGATCTCCCCGGTGATTTCGACGATGACGGGGATGTTGAGCTCGATGATTTCGCGCATTGGGCCGACTGCGTGACCGGCCCGGATAATGGACCCTGTGATGATGACTGCGACGCCTTCGACTTCGACGGCGATACCGATGTCGATCTGAAAGACTTCGCCGTGTTCCAGTCCGCGTTCACTGGACCGAAGTAGGGATTCTGCTGTGAACCAGGCGCGCTGCTGGGGAGCGTAGTCAGGTTTGCGAGCCGGTTCTTATTGACTCAAACTGACCGGTTCCATCTTAGCGAGCTGCAGACTTGAAGTCCGCGCGGTGATTCGAGTATTGGTGACGCCTGTTCGGAAGTCGGGCGTCCGCGCGGGCTAAAGCCCGCGGCTCGTTAGACTTACGACGTTGACGACCTAGGAAACCGGTCAGTCTGAGTTATTGAGCATCCGTTATTCCTCGGTCGACCGGGCCTTGCGGGCCAAGGCGCCCTCGAGGGCCCGGCGAGCCTTTGGATGGTCCGGGTTGATCCGTAGCGTCTCGCGGTACTCCAGCACGGCTTCGTCGATGTTGCCCTGAGCAAGTAGGATTCCCGCAAGATTGAAATGCGCCTGGACGAACTGCGGTTGTATCCGTAGCGCGGCTCGATAACGTTGAACCGCCTCATCGAGTCGGCCCTGCCGCCCCAAAGCGTTGCCGAGGCGGTAATGGGCGAGGGCCGCGAGATCCGGTCGGTGGTCTGCCTCAAACGACTTCAGAGCCCGTTCGACTTCGGCCACGCCCTCCTCAACCCTGCCTAAACCCACTAGAGCCACACCCAAAGTCACCCGGGCCGGGGCCAAGTCCGGTTGCATCCGCAGCAGCTCTTCGAACTGCTGAACGGCCCCACCCAGGTCCCCCTTTATGTGCAGCGCTTCCGCCAGAGCGATGCGAGCCTTGACACGCCCGGGATCGAGGGCTAATGCCTGACGGTATTCCTCAATCCCCGCATCCATTCTATCCAGCCTGAGCAGCGCGTTGCCGCGGGTGAAATGGCCGAGCGCCGCAAGATCCGGATGCCGGGTCGCATCGAGCGACTTCAGCGCCGTCTCGAGTTCCAATGCGCCATCCTCAAGCCTTCCCAGACTCACGAGCGCTACGCCCAGGTTCACACGCACGGGGGCCAGCTTCGGTTGCAGACGGAGTACCGTTTGATAATGCTCAACCGCCTCGACAAGCTCTCCTTTCTCGTGCAGCGTTGTCGCAAGGTTGTTACGCGCCTGGAGATGCCTGGGGTCGGCCTCCAGCACCTCACGGTATTTCTTGATCCCTGCATCAATCTCGCCTTGCCTGGTCAGAACGTTGCCCATGGCGTATTGCGCTCGCACATTGTCCGGACGCTTCTCGATCACGTCCGTCCATACCGATAAGTCGCTCTCATACACCGTGTTCCGTTGGATCGTGCCCACACAAGCGGCGGCCGCGATCACGATCACCGCTCCTGCGCCCACCCCTCGGCGAAGCCGGTCGGTCCAACGCAAGTGTTGAGAGAGATACATTAGGGCCTCGTACCCACCCACGACGAGAAGCAAGACGATCGCTGCCAGCGACAGATACATACGATGCTCGAAAAGGGCATCCTTGATGGGAATGAACGAGGATGTCGGCGACAGAATGAGGAAAAACCACACTCCGAGGAAGCCAAGTGGCGGTCGGCGGATGAGCAACCAGATCGTCACGGCGAGCAGCCCCGCAATCAGAAGACAGGGAACAGCGACGGCCGTCACCGTCCGGGCGACGGGCCAACCGTAGTCCAGGCACAGTGGATGCGGCCAAAGCGACAACCTGAGATAGTGCAGCATCACGCCCGGCTGAGTTGCCGCGTACTCCGCCGGCGTGATGCCCTGGACTGCGAAGCCGACGTTTGCGATCACCTTGCGCGTAGGATCCAGCACCGCCTGCACCACACCGAATACGAACAGCGTGCTCCACGTTGCGGCCAGGCCTACATAAAGACCCCAACGCCGACGGAGCACCTCGCCGAACGACCTCGCAATGAAGACGCGGGCGTAGATGAGTACCACCACAGGAGCCGTAACGATCACGGCCTTGCTGCCCATGCCCAACGCACACGC
>JAUWNF010000037.1 GCA_030612785.1 Phycisphaerales bacterium | reverse complement strand
GCCATGGTACTTGTATACGTGCACCCGGCGCCCGTCAGCCTCAACAGCCTCATAAGGTGGATGCAATTTGCCGTCGCTTCGAGAGCGGTAGGTTTCGTATGTCAAATTACCGTTCTCGTGCTCGACTAGGTGCTGACACATTTCTTCAATCGTATGATCCCAGTTTGTAGTGAAGATCTCATTAAATAGGCTGACGAGGATCTTGTGCTGCTGCCAGGCTGATTCGTTTTCCACAATCCGAAGAAAATCCGAACAATCATCAAAATGCTGGATGATTGTCCTCTGGAGCTTGTGCCAGCCTTTTTCATATTGCATAGCGCGGGACGCGTTCCGCGCAGTATATTGTCCCCAACACCACACAAAGAATTCCATCGCCTCATTAGCATGTCCGCTGAAGGCCGTGGCCAAATCGAGGTTCGACGGGCGGTATTCCGCAGGAAGGGCCTGCTGGATAGCGCCTGACAAGCGTGCCATAAAGCTATCGAATGAGACAGCTTTGGAGATGTTGCATGAGAAGCCTGCTCCGACGAAAGGCACCAACTTCCCCGCACTGTGAGACGCCTTTATGTCAGATATGACCTGATCCCGCTGCTCCTTCAAGTCGACATAGGGGGTAAGGGGTGAAAGTGCGTTAGATGCCATTCTGTCTAGTCCTCCCAGTGAAGACCGTAGCAACGGCCACCGCGATGCAGAGACATGCGGCCGGACCAACCCATATCCACCAGGCCGAAAACATGAAGGGCAGGCCGTCGAAGAGCATCCTGCCGAGGCTAGCGTCAGGCGGTTGCACACCAAGTCCAAGGAAGTTGTACGCCAAGTCCATGACCAGGATCTCCGGCAGGCGAGACAACGTGTAATCCCGTACCGACGGTTCAACGTAGGGGAAAACGTCGCGGCGCACAACCCTCAATCTTGAGAATCCCAGGCTTCGTTTGACCAGAACGAAGTCCAGCTTGCGGGCGTCGCTCAGTTGGCTATGGACGTAGAGTGCCTGGCTCGGTATGAGGATGAGTGCGAGAATGATCGCCAACTTTAGCTGTCCAGAGCCGAGGAGAATCATGACGAACACGGCTATCAGCAGCACCGGCAGCGTGAGCCAGTAGTGGATGAGTGTAACGAGAAGGTCGCGGAACACACGACCGCGCAGGTACGCCAGGAGGAAGCCAACTGCAAATCCGCCGACGTGAACCGTACAGGCGACTCCGCCCACCGTGACAGCGGCGATGCCTGTTGCTCGCAGGATTTGAGTCAGAACATCGCGGCCCGCGAGGTCAGTGCCAAACAAGTGGTCCATGTCCGGTGCCGTCAGGCTGTCGCCACGGCTTGCCAGACCCACCTCAGAGGCCCCGATGGCCCAAGCCGCGCAGAGCACGACACCCATGACGATGAGAAGCACGACTTGTCTGCGCGCCCTAGACATTCGATTTCCGGGGGTCGAGCCCGGCCTTAGCGACATCGATCACAAAGCCGACGCACCCGATGACAAGGATCGCAACCAGGCAGTAGCCGATTACGACGGGGTAGTCATACCGGTGCACGGCCAGGATGAACCTCTGCCCCATCCCATCGATTCCGAAAGGTGCCTCGACGAAGAACAAAAAGCCAAACATGAAGATGAGAAGGTTGAGGGCAAATGACAGGTAGTCGATCAACAGGAACTTCCAGCAGAAGACGCGCCACGCGTCCGACGGAGAGAACCCGGTTGCCTGATGAAGTCTGAAGAACCTGCTCTTGCGGATTTCACCGACCGTCTTTCGTAGAGCAGACGCGATGACATAGGTTGGGTAGACGGCCAATATCACGGCGGCCAGGAGATATCGAATGGGCGACAGAACGCTGATGCCGACGTAGCTGAGGGCGTATACCGCAAGATAGGAGAAGATGACGATGGGAATGAAGAACAGGAACCGGCTATGTCGCCACAGTCGCTCCCCGAATCGGCTCGTGTGCGACCACACGCCGAGAAGGGTTCCGGCAACGCAGGCGATCACGATGGCGGGGAGAATGATCTTGGCTGACTCAAGGAACCCGTTACGGACAATGGTCATTGCCGGCCGGCCGCTGGCGGTCGACATGCCGAAGTCGCAGTGGACAATGCTCTTCAAGAACTCCCAGTAGACAAGCACATAGGACGGCTGTGCACCATCTGGTGCTTGTAGATTGAGCGTTCCCTTGATGACGTAGTCCGGTGAACTCACGCCGGCGAAGATGATCACGATGGGCACGACCGGGATCACTAGGATCGTGATGCCTAACAGGATCACCCTGGTTATCGCCAGCCGAACCACACTCGCACTCCTTCATTACTTTGCACGTGCCAACTTGTAGAGCCTGTATTGTAGCGGGTGCAGCGGCATGTCGAACTTCCCACTGGACGCTCTTACAGTGTTCTTGAAGTAGAGCAGCAAAAAAGGCATATCCTCAAGGATGATCTGCTCTGCCCGCAGCATGGCCTGTAGTTGGGCTGCACCTTCTTGGCGCTGCGCCTCGGCCACGGCCGTGTCGAACGCCGCATTGCTGTACTTGTTGAAGTTGTTCCCCGCCGGAGGAATAGACGAAGTCAGAAAAGGCGACAAATAATGGCATGGGTCGGCGTACAGGGGTCCCCAGTAGAGTTGTACGAGGTCGTACTGTCCGTTTGTGAGGCGCTCCACAAGCACGGGAAACGGCACCGCCTCGATGCCGGTTTCGACACCGCACTCCTTGAGTGACCCGGCAATCACATCGGCAATTGCTCTGGACAAGACATCTTCGAAACAGACAAGGCGTAGCTTAGGGAGCCCTTTGAGGACCCGCTTGGCTTCCTTACGATCGCTTCTGAGGACTTCCTGGTCGTGGCTGACGTCTGGAAAAAGTGCCGGCGGAAAGAGACTTCGCGCGATGGTCCCCTCCTGGGAAAGGACCTGCTGTATCGCACTGCGTTGCACGGCGCGGGATATGCCACGCCTGACAGCAGGTGTATCGAGTGTGCTAAGGTTGCACAGGTAGAAATTGAGCTGCGGATTAGGTTGCGATGCGACGGCTGCCGCGGCTTGCAGTTGCATGGCCTCAAACTGGTGGTACATGGGACGACTCATCTCTAGGAAATCCGTCAGGCCATCCTTGAACATGAGCAGGGCACGGTTATCGTCCGTGGTCAAGGCTATGCTGAGCCCATCGATCTGGGGCAGCCTCGTGCCGGCCTCGCGTTCCCAGTATTCGCCGTTTTTTCTGAAGACAAGCTGCTTGTCTGGTTCGTAGTCCACCAGCAAGAACGGACCTGTACCGACAGGATGCTGCGAAAAATCGGCTCCGTAGTGGCGTACAGCTACCGAAGAAACGATGCTGGCATAGGGAAGAGTCAGGCGTGAGGGAAAGGAGTAGTCGGGTTCGACAAGGTTGAACTCGATCACGTGCTTTCCCGTCACAGAAATGCCCGCGATCTCAGTGCTGGTGCCTGCTCGGAACTCCTTGGCACCCGCAATGTTGAGAAAGTAGGGAACGCCCATCGACTGCGACTCCTCAGCCATCAGACGTTCGAAACTGTACTTGACATGCTCGGCGTTGAAGCGTCGCTCGGAGAGTTCCGAGAAGCAGGGGTCATCGACAAAGGACACGTCTTGACGAAGGGTGAACGTCCACGCCTTGCCATCCGTGGTCGTCCAACTCTTTGCAAGAGAAGGGATAGGCTTGCCTTCCAGATCGATGTCGACAAGGGTATTGTAGAGTTGTTTCACGACATGGATATGCCCGGCATGGTACGCGTCCAGCGGGTCAAAGGAGCCAATCTGCATATTCTGTAGGCGCAGGATATCCCGCAAGAACGCTTGTTCTGGGCTAGTAGAGCCGTCACGGAAGATGGTGAAAAACAGCACCCCAAGGCCTACGATAAGGATTCCGACTGTCGCGATTAGTGTTCGCTTGGCCATTCTCGAGCTCCTTCGCCGGCGACGGCGCGGTCAAACCAATGGCAACTGATCTTCTGTTCGTGTCCTAGAATCCGGGGACGCGTGTTGTCGCACGCGATCCCCATGTGCTCTTGGCATCGTTGTGCGTAGGGACAGCCAGTCGGGAGTTCGAAAGGCGAAGGAGGCTCGCCGGTCACAACGACCTCGTCTCGCCCGCCAAGGGGAATGGCCGACAGAAGTGCCTTCGTATATGGGTGGAGTGGGTCTCGGAAGACGCGCGACGTATCGCCCTCCTCCATGAGCATTCCATGATAGAGTATCAACACACGATCGGCGATGCTGTGCACCAGACCAAGGTTGTGGGTTACAAAAACAATGGTCATGTTGCGCTGTTCCCTGAGCCTGCCGAATACCTGGAGGATCTGCTTTTGCACAGTGGCATCCAGAGAAGCGGTCGGCTCGTCTGCGAGCAGGACATCAGGGTTGCACAAAAGGGCCATGGCTATCATGATCCTCTGGTTAGTCCCACCACTCTGCTCGTGGGGATACTGGTTCAGCTTCTCTTCAGGGGCAGGTATCGACATCTCGCGAAGAGCATCGATGGCGATCTTGGTTGCCTCTTGCTTGCTGACGCGCCGGTGATATCGAATCACTTCGGTGAGTTGCTTGCCAATTCTCGTCACAGGGTTGAGGGAGGAGGAAGGGTCTTGGAAGACCATGGCGATGCGTCGGCCACGGAAACTGCGTAGTTCGTTCTCGGGCAGGTTCGAAATACAGGTGCCATCAAGGCTGATCTTTCCACTTACGGTAGCGCCAGCGTTGAGCCCGAGTATCGATAGACAGGTCACCGTCTTGCCGCATCCGGACTCCCCGACCATGGCCAGCACTTGGCCCTTCGATACGGCAAAGCTGAGGCCATTGACCGCGTGGACGGTCTTCTTGTGGCTGGTGAACTGAACAGACAGGTTGTTGACCTCAAGCAACATGCTCGCCCCACGGAGCTCATTCAACGGGCCCCCGCCCTGGCCGGGAGCGCTGGTTGGCGTCGCGTGCCGTCGGTCGCAACTCACGGGCCTCATACGATCGGAGCACGTGCATAAGCAACTGCTGGAACAGAACTTATCCCTCCGGCCGGTAAGGAGCCATGCCCGTTGCATCGCTCAACGCGGCCACCGTTCTGCCCGGTCTCACAATTGCGAAAGGCCAGCATAATGCACCGTCGAGCAGATCTGCGGGAAGCATATCCGAACACGCTCGCCGGGCCAAGTTCGAGCCTGGTTCCGCCAGGCTGTCTTCCTCGCTTGAGTACGGCGCGAAGGAGGTCCCAAGACGTGGCCTGCCCCTCGCTGTTCCACGTGCGCTGGTGGTGTTGCCATTCACATGGTGGGCGTCAGAAGGTCGCGATGCCAGCCCTGCTCAAGCATTTGGAGATCGAGAAGGGCGACCTCAGGAAGGTGCCGCGGGGCGAGGGTTTGCTCGGGGCTAAGACCCTGAACGAGATGCGCGAGAACGGCGAGGTGCCGAAGGGTCTGAGGCATAAGGATTAGACGGGCGGCGAGCGTGCTGCTCGTGCTATTGCGCCGGGCGGTGGGGGTGATCTTCGCCTGACAACCGCCGTTGCTCGATCCGCGCCATGAGGGCCTTCAGCACGGCCAGATCGGCGAGGACCTGTTCGCGGAACCGGTGCAGTTCCCGGTTGCCCTGCATGGTTTCGCTGGTCAACGAGTCCAGCCGGCCGTGGACGGCCGCGAACTGCGCCGCCAACGAAGCGTCCAGGGTGGCGAACTTGTGTTCGTGTTGCTCGATCTTCTGTAGGGCGATGCCCCGCTCGGTGCCGAACGCCAGGGTCACGCCCAACAGGGCCAGCACCATGCCGGCCGCAAGCTGGATGAGCCAGTGGAACTTCTTCACGACACGCCCCAAGAAGGAAGCAGGGAGCTATGAACAGAGGATCAACACTCCCGAAGTGAACCGGACATTAGGCGCCGGGAGCGCCCAAAGTCGTCGCGGTGAGCTACAGGTATTCGAGTTCCAAATAGATGCCGATTTTGGTCTTGCTCCCGATCGAATCCGGGCTGGCGGACAGAGCGAAGTACCAGTCGTGGCGGGTGCCGGACGTGTTGTCGCCGGCGGTGTGCAGGCCGCTTTCGCCGGGACCGTTCAACAGCGTCAGCGTCTGGCCGGACCCGTGGCACTGAATCCAGCCGTCCTCGCCGGAGTTCCAGGCCTGGGCCGAACCCGTCGTGGGGTCCACGCCGGAACCGGAGACCTCACCCACGCCCGAGCTCGTCGGGTTGACCAACTGGGCCACGTAAGCGGTGATCCCGCTGGGATCGTTGTCCTTGCTGAACCGGTCGTGGACCGTGCAGAGCCCGTTCTGGGTCTGCACCGCGCTGTCGTAGGCGAAGCTGACCTTCAGCGTGCCGGACTCGTTGGGGATGGTGTTGACGTGCACGGCGGTGCCGCTGCCGTTCCACAGCACCCCGGAGACGTCCCCGTTGTACTTGCAGTTGTTGGCCTGCGGACCTTCGGTGGCCCCGTCCGCCGAGGCGATGAACGTGGTCTCGGGATACTGGCCCACCTGGACCGAGGTCCCGAACGAACTGCCGTAAAAACCCAGGCCCGAACCCGGCTGGGTGCCGCTGAACGATCCGCCGAACTGCGTGTCCAGCCCGTTCTGACCTGCCCAGAAAGAGATTTCGGCTGCCATCTTCTCTCACCTCCTCTCAAAAGTTCAAAGTTCAAAGTTCAAAGTTCAAAGTCGAAACGTCAAAAGGTGCAGCTTCTTACGCAGTCTACGCACCAGGGTGGTCAGGCGTATTCCAACTCCACCATCCAGGCGAAGCTTTTGTCGCCCGGCCGGGTCGGGCTTGCCGACATGGCCACGTACCAGTCGTGGCGCGTGTCGATGGTCAGTGGACCGTCCGGTCGCAGGCCCGACGTGCCGGGCGAGTCAATCAGGTCGATGGCGTTAATCCGGCCGTTGACCCGGTGCCAGACGTCGTCGCCCAGCCCGGTATTGTCCTGGACCTCCCCGGTGTGCAGGATCTCGGCGGAGCAGACTCCCCGCCGGCTGGGCCCGGTGTCGGGGTTGTTCCCGTCGTAGGCGAAAAGCACCGCGTTCTGCACCGAGCAGTTCTGCCCGTGGGTGAAGCGCACGTTCAGCGTGGCCAGGTAGTTGGGCACCTGATCGAGCAGCAGGCCGGAGCCGACCTGGCCCAGGACCACGCCGGAGGCGCCGCCGACGCCGCTCCAACTCCCGGTGGTCAGCAGTTTGCAGTTGTTGCACTCGAAGTTCTCCGTCGCACCGCCGGGATCGGTGACGAAGGTCCGGCCGTTGAACTCGCCCAGGCCGATGGGGTCGTTCCACCCGTCGTCCCCGTAGAAGCCCAGGGCGGCCCCGGCGGGTAAAAACTGATCTTCCCCGACGTACACTTCCAGCATTGGCATGCTTCACCTACCCTTCTTATACACCACCTTTTAGTCGCCCGGCGGAGGAATTTGCCCATGATTGTCGGCCCACCCGTAGTTCTGCTCCTGGCCCGGATAACTCCTGCTGAAGCTCACGCTCCGGCCCCAGAAGGACACCTCGGCGGACTGGTTGCTGGGCAGCGGCAGCCCGGTGTGGGGCTTCATGCCGATGACCGTCCAGAATCCCGTGTGGAGTTCCTGTTTGGCCCTGGCGTTCACGGAGAAGTGCACCGTCGAGTGGGCGGGCACCGTGATGACGTACGAATCGCTGTGCTCGCAGGTCACCTCGCCGCCGGGGTCGGTCCCCTCGCCACCGCCGTAGTCGTGTACGCTGTTCCAGCTTTCGTGGGCCAGGCTGCCGTTGACGTAGACGGTGAACTCCGCACGGAGCCGGTAGTCGAAGACCAGGGGTACCAGATGTTCCGGCCAGGGCTCCTCGGGGGTTTCCGGCGGATAGTCCGGCGGGGCCGTCACCGTGATCGAGCAGTCGCCTTGCACCACGATGTCCACCTCGTGGTCGGTGTTGTTGGTGTACTTATACGAAGACCCGGCGGTGTTCATGTTAACGCCGCAGCGCGATGAGGTCAGAACACCCGATTCCTTGCTCGCCGAGGCCGACCCGTTGTACTTCTGTCGCCTGTAACGAAGCGATGTAGCCACTGACTTCTGGTAGCCTGCCCGTTCAATCTCGCTCATCAGTTGCGGTATTGTTTCGTGGTTGTATCCCTCCTCAAGTGAGCCGGACCAGGTCGGCGGATCGATGTCAGGAAGGTGGTATTCGACCTTCCAGTCCCACCATTGTTCTCCCTGGTATTCCCCGTGCATTTCATCGCGGTATTGTTCTCCACCGCCGAAGGGGGGTTCGTATATCCAGCTCGATTCGGTTCTCGGCTCATAGAAGGCTTCCGGGTACGAGTGGTCGGTGAACTCGTAGTCATGCAACCCCGCGCGTAGCGCGCGGTACTGGTTCCAATACTCCCGGAACCGCTCGGGCAGACCGGCGTAGGTGAGAATGGTGGCATCCGCCCATTTGGTCTTCTCGTAGGCCCACTCCATGACCGGAGGTTCGACCTCTTCGTTTCGGACCCTCTCTGCTTGCCGGGTCTGGTGGATGCTTCCGTCCCACATCGACAGCGGGACGTACACGTCGATCACCGGCGGCTCGTCGTCGGGCGACGGGTTCCGCCAGGAGCGCGGCACCTGCGCGGCCGACTCCTCCAGTTCGTTGGACAGCGACTGCACGCGCTCGCGATACCGGCGCAGCAACTCCAACGCCCCGTTCTCGATCTCAGGGTTGTTCCAGTCCAGGTTCGGGTCGGTCTCGGTCGCCATGGGGCACCTTTACAAAGCTGTTAGCTGTCAGCTTTCAGCTATCAGCCAGAGCACGCGACGAGCGGCTTTTTTTGACTTTCGACTTTTCGACTTTTTAACGTTTCGGCGGTGAATCATCGGTGTCTTCAGCGGTCACCCGCCGCTTTACCCTTCCGGGATGATGAACAGGTTGATCTGCTTCTCGATGTACGGCGTCCATGATCCGTCAACATTCTCGTTCCACTGGATGCGGACCTGTTCGCCGTCTCTCAGGTAGCCGGGGCTGTGACCGGGCTCGCCCACGTTCTCGACCGAGTCGAGGGCGTGGAGCTCGTCCGGCCCCAACAGCAGATCGATGCCGGTGTTGACCGGCGTGACCTGGTAACGAGCATTTCCGAGTGCGTTGTCGATGGTGGCGGTGAAGTCCTTCGGCCTCTGCACCGGCTGGCTGAAGACGTGCGCCTGAATGTCCGGCTGCGGGATAATGTCGCTCCCTTCGCCCACAATGGTGATCGGCTGGGCGAACGTGGTGAGTTCCACCTCGACGTAGACGTTGGACCGGACGTGCGATGACAACCTCCCGGCATACGTCCCCGCGCCGAAGGCCAACCGGCCGGCGTGACCGGGCGGCTCGGCGAGGTTGGTGGCCACGAACTGGAACACGGTGGCATCCTGATAGGCGATCCCGCCCCACACGTCCCGTTTGGCGATCTGCCGGATGCAGCGGTACTGCGGGCTGTTGTCGCTGGCCCTGGCCACCACGCGGGCCAGGAACCGGTCGAGGACGCCGCCGCCGAAACCATCGCCGGGCCCGACCGCGTCTTCCGTCGCCTGCTGGGCCTGCGTCTGCGCGTCGGTCAGCGGACCGCCCACCTCCGAATCGGGCAGGTGGCGTGACAGGCTGCGCGTCTCGGAGTTGATGGCGAAGTTGTTGGTGGCCCTGGGGTACTGGGTCTTGTAGAACTTCTCGCCCTCGTTGCGCATCTCGCCGATTAGATCATCCTGCGCCCGTCGGTAGCGGCCCAGTTCGGTGGTGAAGGTCTGGGCCTTGTAGATGGTCCGAACGCCGTCGATTCCGAAGTTCACGCTGATGTTGGTGATGTTGCCGCGCTCGGCCAGGTAGGTTCCCAGGTTGACCTTGGGCAGTCCGGCCACTTCGAGCAGGCCGGTGCCGACCTTCTCGGTCTTGTCGATGAGGGCCTTGAGCTTGGCGGTGGCGATCTTGTCCATCTCGGCCAGGCTGCCGCCGGCCGTCCAGGGCGCCAGGGTGTTGTCGATGATGATCGTGGTCCTGCCGCTCTGGTCACCGTGGGACCAGGGCCCGTACACTTGGCGATAGTGCACGATCGGCACCCAGGCGCCGGCGATCTCGGCGACGTTGGTGTGCTTGACGATCCGCTCCAGCCGGGGATCGGTCTCGCCGGCGGCCTCCAGGTTGCGGGACTCGGCGGTGGGTTGTCGCTCGTACAGCGCTTCGACCCGCAGCGTGGTCGGCAGGGTCACGATGATCTTGTTGCCGTACTTGGCGGCCTTGGCCTTCAGGTACCAGGAGTTGGCGATCTTGACGACGTTGGGGGAGATGAGCAGCGAAGGGAACCACTGCCTGGCGGCGATCCGGTACCCGGCTACTTGCGGCGGGTCGGCCGCGGAGATGGAGGGCAGCTTGACGAAGCACACCCAGCGGCCGTCATCGGTTTGCAGCTTGTCGTGCGGGCTGATACCGGGGTCACCCCAGCCGCCGCTCACCGGGTCCACCCAGGTGTGGCCTTCGTCGTCGATGACCATTGACGACAGGGTAATGTAGAACTTACGGCCCCAGTTCTCGTTGGCGTAGGCCCGGTGGGCGTCCTGCTCTTCCGGCGTGTAGTCCTCGTCGGACAGGTCCCCGTTCAGGGCGTCGGTCAGCGTGGCCAGGCTTGGCGTGTACGACGTGGTCCCGCCCGTGTCGATGATGTCGAACTGCGGCGTGTCGGCCAGGTCGCCGGTCTCGGTGTAGCCCCAGAAGTGGTGCAGCGAGTTGCCGGAGAACGCCTCGATTATTTGCTTGTTCGCACCGACCAGGATGACCCGGCTATAAAAATCTCTCCGCTCCCAGCCCTTGCGCAGGCGGATGACGTGGCCGGTGTGTTTGGCCGCGATGGCGTCGAGGCCGCTGCCCTTGCCGGACTTGGTGCGGTTGATCGCCCTGATGTGCAGGCCCTGTCTGCTGGAGTCCAGGTACCAGTCCACGCCTTCGTCGCGGGCGATCTGCTCGACCACGTCCAGCACCGACATCACCGCGTTCTCGGCCAGTCTCTGCTGGCCGTTGCCCTTGGAGCCCGGAAGGTCGCTGTCGATGGTGAAGGAACTGCCCTTGTGGGACACGCGCCGGCCGTCGATCTCGCGGACCACTCGGTTCCAGGGGATTCCGTGCCTTAACTCGTTGACCGTCTGCGGGGCCAGTTCCAGGACGCCGTCGCCCAGTTCGTAGCCGCCGTTGAGGTAGACGTGCAGCTTCTCCAGCAGCGG
Source organism: Phycisphaerales bacterium (assembly GCA_030612785.1). Taxonomy (GTDB): domain Bacteria; phylum Planctomycetota; class Phycisphaerae; order UBA1845; family UBA1845; genus JAAEQG01. The sequence goes on along the minus strand of JAUWNF010000037.1, from coordinate 1,937 downwards.
CTTGAGGTCGATCAGCTTGACGTCGTAGACGTCCTTGCCCTTGACGTCCTTCTCGGTTTTCTCCCAGGACTCCAGCATGCCCCAGAAGCTGATGCTGCCCCGCTTGAAGTGATAGACGTTGCCAATCGAATTGGCGGTGAACGATGGATTGCCCACCACCTGGATGCTACAGATCGAGGGGTTGCGGTTGATGCCGAACTGGCAGGAGACGCTGCGCACCGACGCCCCCGCAAACTTCTGCTCGCTCTTCACCGGTTTTTCCAACGTGGCCATCTTGCCGCTCCTACGTCTTGATCCACTTGAGGGTTAAATCGTAGGTCCCGGTGCCGGGGTTCCAGTTCTCGGTCTTCTGTTGAAGTTTCTGTTGGCTGCCGCCCCAGCCGGATGGATAGTAGTTGGCCACCTTGCCCATCACGTAGGACATGCTGGGCCTGGTCTTCCTGCCTCGAATGCGATAGGTGATCGTCAGATACGCAGGCGTCTCGGTGTCCATGTCCTGGATGATCGGCCCCGAGCTTCGACCGGGGATGGGAATGACCGCCAGGACCGGGACCGCAAACGTCTCCTGGACCGAGACGTCGTGGAAGAGATCGGATTCAAGCTGACCGGTCTCGACCGCCTCCCAGTTCCAGGACTGCTCGATGGTCCCCTGCCGTGCGTTGACCGTCTCGGAACGGCCGATCAGGATGAACCGTTTCTTGCCGGGCAGGGCGCTGACGGTGCCTTGGCCGGCAAAGGTGTAGGCCTTGTCCCTGGCGGTCGTATCGCTGAGTCGCCCCTTCCTGGCGTTGGTGATCTTCTCGTCCGGCGTGTCGCCGTCCCCGACCAGCGAACTCCGCATTGACAGGGTGTGCTTCGAGCCCTCGATCGACCACCCGTGGTTCACGTCAAGGCTCGCCTCGTAGCCGGGAGAATCGGCGTCGTTGGCCGACCAGACGAACGAGAAGCGGACGACCCCGCGGGTGTGGTCGACGTTGACCACCTTCTCGTCGGGCTTGCTCTTGAGCGTCTTGCCGCCCAGGAAGGCGCCCAGCGCGTCGAGGGCCTGCGTCCGAGCGGTGCCGTTGCCGGGCACCTGCGCGGTGGCCAATTCCGCGTGGTCGTCGTGACCGCTTCGCTTGCCCTGGGCCACACCGTAGACGGTCCCGTCGAAGCGTACGGGCACTTTGTCGTCGGGGTTGTTCAGGTTGTAGGCAAAGGCCCACTCCGAGTAGTAACCACCGGGCGAGGCCAGCGCCCAGCTTTCAGTGACCGAGTACCGGCCGGTTTGTTTGTCGATGCCCTTGCTGATCCGGTAGTGCCCTTGCTTGGCCGTGGCGGTGGAGGCCTCGGCGGCCATGGCGGGATCGCCGTTCGGCCCGACGATCCGCGGCGTCACCCAGTCTTCGGCGTGCTCCCAGGCTTCCTTGTTCTCGTACTTGCCCCCCGTTTCGTCGTAGGCCCTGATGCCCTTGGCGCTGACCGGGTGACTGATCGTGTACGCCGTGCCCTGGTGGCCCTCGACCTCCTCGAGCTGCCAGGTGTCTTCGGCGGTCTCGATCAGGTCGGTGGCCAGGGCGTCCTCGAAGCTGGTGGTGCCGTTGATGTAGACCCATTCGGCCTCCAGCACGACGGTGTAGGTGCACCGGTCGGCCCACTGGCCGGTCCCTTCCCGGAAATCCACCGAGACCACGCGGGGGTTGCACTTGACCACCGGCTGGCCGCCCGCCGCCTGCCATTCGAGCGATCTCCCGTCCCGGCTGAACAGCCAGCGGATGGCCTCCTGTTTTCGGAGGATGCGGTTGAAGTCCTCGTTGTTGCCGGTGTAGGTCTCGTCGGGCGGGTCGCCGGCGGCGGTCCAGACCGCCGCCTCGCGCTTGCCGGAGTTGCCGCAGGGCGAGCCCCGCCCGGGCAGCCACGTCCCGGCCCGCGTGATCTGATACCGCGTGCCCACACGG
>JAUWNF010000629.1 GCA_030612785.1 Phycisphaerales bacterium | reverse complement strand
GCACCCATGAACCCTCACGATACTCGATCATCGAGTCCCCCAGGTCCCGCGGACCGGGGCCACCCAGGCAGGATAGCGTGCGATCAGGCGCTAATGTACGACGCCAAGCGCGACATCTAAATCGGCGCATCCGAATCCCGCAAGGACGGCCAAGGGGCAGGGTACTAAACGACCGTGCGCGCTTCTGCGCCTTGGTTCAGAGCCGCGACCGTGACAACATATTGCATCAAGTGGCTCGTTTGGAGAGCAGCCACGCGTGATACAGGAAGGTTTTGCCCCACATCCAGCGTTTCACGCGGTGCGACCGGCGCGCCCAGGCCGGAAGGCCCTTGAATCCAAACGACACCGTCGTGTTGTTCCCAAACGTCCTTTCAATTCCAGTCCGCCAGAGCATCAGCCGTCGACCGACGCCGCTTTGGAGCAGTCGCAGCAACTGCAATCGACGCGGTTGCTGACGCCGGCCCACCCGGTTCTCTCTCAGCGGCGTGTAGAGCCGACGACCGGAAGCGGCTGCCACGCGATGCAGCTTCATACTGTCGTAGATCTTGTCACCCACCACACGGGTCGCCTCCGGCGGAAGCTGAGGCAGCAACGACAACGCCACCGTTTGCTCGGCCATCGACATCGGATGAATCTGGTAGGCGAGAATCACGTGTTGCGTGTCCACCGCCGCGTACATCTTGTAACCCCGAGCCATGCCGCGGGCGCCTCGTCCCACCCGTGTATCAGGGTCTTTGCTGCATCCACCCACCACCAACGGCCGGCCATCGATCGCTACATAGCGACCGCCGCCGCCGAGACGGCAAACCGCTTCCTGGTACAAACGACCAACCTCCTCCTGCAGGGCGGGCGATCGCCAGCGACGCGAGATCGTGCTGGCATGCGGCAAGCGGGCAGGCCGCCACCTCCCCGACCAATGCTCAGGACGGCAGGCCCACACCATGGGGCGATCGTGCAAGACCGCCCAGAGAACCACCCGTAGAATCTCCGCGTCACTAAATCGAAACCTTCCCGATGGGGGCTGGGCGCCCCGCAACAACGCCTCTACGATCCGCCAGACTTGGCCTTCCATGGCTTACCTCCTTGATCCATCCTGGATCGTTAAACACAGACCAAGGTAAGTCTGAGGGCCAAGTCCTATTCACGCAAAACGCCTCCGTTCATGCAATTTGTTGGTGAGGGAGCGGACCAGTCGCACGCGCGTTATGGCGCGGTGCTTCGAAGCGGGGGCTGTCGCACGATTGCACATGGCCATACAGGGTTAGCAATAGGGCTGGAGCAACCCCGGCAGGCCTTGAGTCCGGGCCGGGTTCGACGCTGGCGGCAGTCCGATCGGGACGAACAGAACGCGCCCTGCGCGAGGGCTCACCCCTTAATCACGCCCAACGGGCGGAGTCTGGCGACTCGTTTGCTGATTCCGGCGTCGTGGAGTGTGTCGACGACGTGGGTGACGTCCTTGTAGGCATCGGGCTGTTCCTCGTCCAAGCTGGTGCGGCCCCTGGCGCGGACGACGACGCCCGCCTCCAACAGTTCCTTCTTGATGGATCGGCCCTTCGCGGCTCGGATGGCGGCCCCACGAGACATGACACTCCCGGCGCCGTGGCACGCGCTTCCGAACGTGCTCTCCATGGCCCCCGGTTGACCCACGAGCACCCAGCTTGACGTACCCATGTCGCCGGGCACGAGCACGGGGTGGCCAATCGAACGGTAACGATCGGGCAGCTCCGGATGGTTCGGCGGGAACGCCCGCGTCGCGCCCTTGCGGTGGATGCAAAGCTCACGGCGCTCACCGCCAACGTCGTAGGACTCCATCTTGGCGATGTTATGAGCTACATCGTAAATCATGGACATGCCCAGCCGTTCCGCCGATTGCCCGAAGAGTTCCGCGACCGCCTGACGCACCAGGTGCGTCATAATCTGCCGGTTGCACCAGGCGTAGTTGGCGGCCGCCTGCATCGCGCCGAGGTACTTCTGCCCCTCCGGCGACTCGACCGGGGCGCAGACAAGCTGCCTGTCGGGAAGGTCGATTCCGTACTTCCTCGGCGCGTTGCGGAGTTCCTTAATGGCGGCGCCACAGACCTGGTAGCCCAACCCTCGCGAGCCGGAGGGGATCATCAACGCGATGCCCCCTTCGGCAAGGCCCATCGCGGCCGCCGCCTTCGCGTCCTCGACGTGCTCGACGACCTGCACTTCGATGAAGTGGTTCCCACTGCCGAGCGTGCCGCATTGGTCGAAGCCTCGCTCGAGCGCACGGTGGGAAACGAAATCGGGCCTGGCACCGGGGATGCAGCCCTCGGCCTCAGTGACCTCCACATCCGAATCCCACCCGAAGCCCTTGTTGATGGCGTAGCGAGAACCGGCAGCCATGAGTTTCTGCAACTCTTTCTTATTGAACTTGAAGATGCCTCC
>JAUWNF010000217.1 GCA_030612785.1 Phycisphaerales bacterium | reverse complement strand
AGTCTCTTCGCTGCCACCGTGAGCAGGTCCTCGCCGCCGGCCTCCAACGGCAGTGCAAGGTTGCGAATCAAAATGGCCATACGGTCGCGACTCGGTTACGCTCCCTTACCAGGCTGTCGATTTAATCTGTAGCGTCGCCCCTTGTGGGCGGCGCAGCCTCGTTTCTCGTCACCCACAAGGGGTGACGCTACACTGGGGGTCACCATGGACGATTAAATCGACAGTCTCTTACGGTCGCGTTTCGGCTCCCTGCTTTCTACACGAAGACGCGCTTGTTGTAGATGACCCATTCGAGCAGCAGGATCACCAGGGCGGCGATGAGTAAGTGCGGCCAGAGCGGTTCGTTGACCAGTTGGGCGCCTTCGGTGGCCAGTAGCGTGACGGTGCCGACGGTGAGGACGTTGCTCGGGCGAACGTTACTCTCGACGGGGCTGAACAGGTTCACCGCGAAGGTCTCCTGTCCGGTGACGGCCGGCTCGACGTGGTACACGCCGACCCGCCGCGTGCGGGCATAATGGGCCACGCGCGCCTTGCCCGGAGTGAGCCGGTCGCGCACCCCGTTGGGGCGCAGGACAGTGAGCGTATCTTCACCGGCAGGTCTGGCCAGGGCCACCGGATCGCCCGGCCGGATGGCGACTCTCGTAGTGGTGCTCAGGCTCGACGACAGAAACGCCACGGCGTTGTACATGAAAACGGGGAAGTGCGCCTTGGTCACCCAGAACGTGTTCATCATAGGCGCGCCGACGTCGTCCTCGACCAACAGGCCAAACGCACAGATCAGATATTGGCTTCCGTCCCGCGCGAAGTAGCTCAGCACGGGTGAGCTCTCGCCTTCGATCAGCGTCTCCGCTTCAGGCGGCAGTTCCAGCCGGTTCCACTGGTAGACCTCAACATTAGCCACCGGCACGTGCCGCAGCACCGGGTGCGCGTCGTCCCAGTTGAAGATAATCTCGTTGTCGATCGGATCGCCCATGGCTACGCCGTCAATCAGCGGCGCCGCGCCCCAGAAGAAGTAGTTGCCCTGGTAGAGCCGGTCGGTGGAATGCCGATCAAACATGACCAGGTCGTACCTGCCGCGGTCGCCGTCGGCCAGGGTGTCGCGATCGGTCGCCTCGTATTCGTTCGGGGTCATCACTTCCACCTGTAAAGGTAACGTGGGGAGCACGCGCTCAAGGAAGAGGTTGCCCGCGGTAACCAATAGGACTCCAACGTGGCGTGGCGGGTCGATGACGGCCCAGGCGCGGTTGTCCGCGTTGAGGGCATCGTGGAGCTCGAGGCGCACCTCGACCACGCCGCTGCCACCGTACTCGAAGGGATCGAATGCCACCGAGGCGACACTGCCCGGCAGCGGCGCTTCCGAGACGCGACCGTCAGGGAGCGGTGTCGTCTCAGATTGCGGATTCGAAGCTTGTTCCAGACCCGGTTCGAGGCGGACCGCTTGCACGTCGCGATGTTGCCCCTCTACATAGAGATTGGCGTCGAAGGAGACCGCCTCGGGGCCGAAGTTGCGCACTTCGGCGAAAACGTTGAGGCTGTCCGGTTGCTCGTAGCTGCGCCGGGCGCTCATCGAGGTGATGCCGACGTTGTCGCCGCGCTCGGCGACGTTGACCAGTTGCATGTTCTCGGTGTTCAGCCGTTCGATGTTGAGCGTGTTAAGATCTTCGATGCGCCCGTCAGAAAAAATCAGGGCGGTGGCCGGCGGGGCGGCCGACGTCGGGGCGATGTCGGCACCCGCCTCCTCACCGGCGATAATGAGGTTCTGTGAATAGGCTTCGGCCAGGGCGATGGCTTCGGTAAGCCTGCTGAGCCCCTCGGTTTGCTCGATGGAATCGATCTTGCGCTTGAGCGCCGCCCGATCGGTGTCGAACGACGAGACCACGGTCGCCCGGTCGGAGAACGCGATGACCATGGCCCGAGCCTTGTCGTCCATTTGATCGACGACGCGCTTGGCTTCGTCGAGCGCCATCTCCAGTCGCGCGCGCCCGTCCTGCTCCTCGACGGCCATCGAAGCCGCCTGGTCGCTCAACAGGATCAGCGTGTCCTCATGCTTCTGGACGGCCTGGCGGACCGGTTTGCCCAGCACGACGGCCGCCAACAGCAGCACCAACAATTGCAAGAACAACAGCAGGTTGCTGCGCAGCCGCTGGAAGGGCGCATTGACGTGTAGGTCCTCCACCGCTCGCTTCCACAGGAAGGTGGACGAGATGGGCACGATGCGCCGTTTGAGCTTGAGGAAATAAAGCGCGACCAGGGGCGGCACGGTCAGGCCGGCGGCGAGGGCAATGGCGGACCATCCCGAAAGAAGCGTCATCGCAACAGCCCCCTTCGCCGCAGGTAGGACAGGATGATCTGGTCGAACGGCGTGTCCGTACTGGTGAACAGATAGTTGATGCCGCGTCGCGTGCAATACTCCTTCAACGACGTGCAGTAGGCCTCTAAGTTGTGCTTGTAGCGATTGAGCAACGCCCGGCTGACGGTGACCTCGGCGAGATCATTGTCCTCCACATCCTGAAGCTGCAAGTCGCCGGTCAGTCCCGGCTCGATCTCCTCGGGGCTGAGCACCTGCATGGCATAGAGGTCGAAATTTCTCCCGAGCAAGTAGCGAAAGCCCGCTTCAAAGCCGCCCTTGTCGAAAAAGTCACTGAGGATCAGCAGGATGCCCGGCTGCGGGTGGCGGATGGCGAACTGCTTGCAGGCGGCGGCCAGGTTGCTGCCGCCGGCGCACTCCATGTTTGTAAGGAACTCCATCACCTTGGCTACGCGGCGCCGCCCGCGGACTCCGGCAAGTTGGTGGGTCAGGCCGTCGGAGAATCCGTAGAGGCTCACACGGTCGAAGTTGCTTAGCCCGATGTAGGCCAGAGCGGCCGCCACCCGCCGCACATAGAGTGACTTACTGGGCTCGCCCCAGTCCATGCTTTTGGAGACGTCCAGCAGCAGGCTGACGTGCAGATCCTCTTCTTCGAGGAACAGTTTGAGGAACAGCTTGTCCAGCCGGGCCATGACGTTCCAGTCGAGGAACCGCAAGTCGTCGCCGGGGACGTAGGAGCGGTGGTCGGCGAACTCGACCGACTCGCCGCGCCGCTTGCTCCGTCGCTCGCCGCGCATCTTCCCGCGGAAGATCTTGCGCGAGACGATCTCGAGTTGATCCAGCCGGTTCATGAACTCTGGATCAAGCAGGACTTTACTGTCGTGTTTCAGGATGGTTGCCATCCGGTCCACTCAAAACGTCGTGTACATTCGTAACCTATTGATTTTCAGGCGATTACATCGATCTCCGGTTCTACCCTGCGTAGCACTCAGGATGGGTGCCTGTGAATCCTGGCGCAAACCGGCAGGTCTGATAGAAAAACTGATGTCTAAAAACGGATATTTTTTGTGGTACAAATACCTTATCCTTGCCGTATACTTATGTAGAGCTCGGGTGCTGGTCGGAGGTGTCAGGTTTTGCCTGACGACCGCTAATACGACCAGACTACCTGGGCTTTGTTTTTGCGCTCCAATACCACACATTGAACTTCGTACCGGGTTTCCGTGCCTCCGTGAGCGACGCGTCTTTCCACGTTGTGAAAAGGAAGTTCGGCACGCCTAGGCGGTTGCAGAGGTGTTCCCGGATCTCGTTCTTTGCCCGCGTTCTCGTGGGTTTCAGGTTGTTGAGTACGCAGCCCAACAGTAGATCGCACACTTGCAGGCACTGGTGCTCCTCGAGCCTCGAAGGAACCTCCGCTAGGTGGCGAAAGGTGGTCTTGCCTCCAGGCCGATTGAAGCGCTCGCGAAGTCTGTCGATAAACTCGTCTCCTCGGCAACGCTTCATTTTATCGGCCAAGAACACGGCGTTTTCGGTCTCGGATAAGTGCGGCGACAGAAGCATTTCCGAAAACTTCTTGTAGGCACGAGCCTCCTTCAGGGCGAGTGGTTCATGGGCGCGGCCAAAGATCGAGTAGTCGAAGCCATGCTGCTCAACCACAACGCACCGAAAGTATGCGGTATCCTCCATAAACGCATCAACAACTTTCTGGAATTCCCTCAGCCTAGCAGCGTTCTTGCATCGGTTGTACTTGATCTCCCCTACATACCCCGTCTCCGCCCGCACGCCCAATATACGTTGGTGCAGCCTCGAGGACCGTGGGACAAACAGGGCACCATAGAGAAGGTAATGGTGCTCGTTATCGTAGGACTCGTCGAAGTAAACGATCATTCCGTCAATCCCTACGCTACGGCCTCCGCCATCGTCGGGGTTTTCTCGAGGATTTCGCGCAGGACGTCGTCGGTGCTGATGCCCTCGGCTTCACCCTCGAAGTTGAGCAGCACGCGATGGCGCAGCGCGGGCAAGTACACCTTTTGCGCGTCGGAAAAGCTGACGTTATAGCGCCCGTCGAGCATGGCCTGGACTTTCGCACCGAGGGTGATGGCCTGGGCCGCCCGCGGGCTGCCGCCCCAGCGAATGTACCGATTGGTCGCTTCCACCGCGAAGGGCCCGTCGGGATGCGTAGCCAGCGCCAGGCGGATGATGTAATCCTGCACGTGGGGGGCGACCACCAGCCGCCGCACCAGGTTCTGAGCCCCCAGGATCTCCTCGCCGGTGATCACCGGCTGGATGTCCGACTGGTAACCCGTGGTGGTGCGATCGAGAATGGTCTTGAGTTCCTCCCGGTCGGAGTATTCCACAATCAGCTTGTAGAAGAAGCGGTCGAGCTGGGCTTCGGGCAGCGGATAGGTGCCCTCCTGCTCGATGGGGTTTTGGGTGGCCATCACGAAGAACGGCTCTTTCATCTTGAAGTGCTGGTCGCCGACCGTCACGGAGTGTTCCTGCATGGCTTCGAGCATGGCGGACTGGGTCTTGGGCGTGGCCCGGTTGATTTCGTCCGCCAGGATGATCTGGGCGAACAGCGGTCCGGACCGGAATTGAAACTCCCGCTTACCGCTGACCGGGTCTTCGGTGATGATGTTGGTACCGATGATGTCGGCGGGCATCAGGTCCGGGGTGAACTGGATGCGGGAGTAGTCCAGGTTGACCGCCTTGGACAGCGATATGATCAGGTAAGTCTTGCCCAAACCGGGTACGCCTTCGAGCAGCGCGTGCCCGCTGACGAAGAGGCAGGTGAGGACGCCCTCGACGATCTCGTCGTGGCCGACGATCGCCTTGCCGATCTCCTCGCGCAGGCGCTGGAACTTGGTGCGGAACTCCCGGGTCGCCTTTTCAACTCTCGGATCAATCTTGCTGGCCATGATTCACTCCCATCAGTGGAAAATGGAAAATGGAAAAGCGCGTGTCGGCGCCTGTTATCCTCTTCTCATTTTCAATTTTCCATTTTTCAATTTCACGGTTGCGGTTCGTCCTTCCGTTTGTCCTTAGCCCGTCGTTTGGCGCGCAGGAGTCGGGAAGTGGTTCCTTCCGGTTCGGTTTGATCGTCCTTGCCGCCCGCGGGGCGGCGCCGTTTCTCCTCGTAGCGCGGTTCGGTCTTGGCGCCACCCAACTGATCGTGCAGGCCTCCGGCGGGTTCGGCGGCGGCTTGGTCACCTACGTCGAAGCGGGCCTTGGCGTCCGGCGCGGGAGTCGCTTCGGCGGGTGGTGCGCCGCGATCCTCCAGTGTATCGGGCGTGCCGGCGGTGGTGCGCGTGCTCTGCACGCGCTCGCGCGTGGTCTTGAGCTGTTCGAGGGCGGCCTGGCTGCGCTCTCCCGCCTGGCCCAGCGCCGTCACCGAATGGGTGAGGAAGCTGATCATTGGGCCGATGGAGCGGAAGCGGATCGACCAGCCGACCACCTCTGCCAGCAAAACGCTGCCCAGCACGCCCCACCACGAATGGTAGATGATCTCCAAGCCGAACAGCAGGAACGCCAACAATACGACTTCGACGCAAATCGAAAACGCCAGCCAACTCGCCAACCGCCGCGCCGCCACGTCCAGGAGAAACAACGGCAGCAGCAGCCACGCGACCGTCCAATCCCACAGCGAACGTTTGGCCACCGTCGGGGGAAAATCGCGACTGAACACGTCGTCGGTTTGGGGGTTCATGTTCAGCCAGCGCCCGCCGGAGGTTTCCTGAATCTGGCGGAGCAGGGCCTCATTAGTGCTCAGCTCGCGGTATTCCGGGGAAAACGGCAGCGACACGCCGGCGTAGATCGATCCCTGATACTCGCCCTCCTGCGTGATGCCCACGTTGGCGATGTACTGCCCGGTCTGG
>JAUWNF010000229.1 GCA_030612785.1 Phycisphaerales bacterium | reverse complement strand
GCCGGGGCGTCGCCGGCTACCCCATCACCCCTTCAACGGAAGTCATCGAGCGTATTTCGCGTCGCTTCCCCATGATGGGTGGCACCATGATCCAAATGGAAGACGAATTGGCCAGCATGGCCGCCGTGGTGGGCGCGTCCTGGACCGGAACGAAGTCCCTCACGGTCACCAGCGGTCCGGGTTTTAGCCTGATGATGGAGAACATCGGGCTGGCCGCGATGATGGAAACGCCCTGCGTGGTGGTCAACGTGCAGCGCGGGGGGCCCTCCACAGGACTGCCCACCATGGTGGGACAAGCGGACATGATGCAGGCTCGCTGGGGCTCGCACGGCGACTACGAACTCATCGCCTTGTGCCCGCAGTCCCCGCAGGAAGCCTTCGACCAGATGATCGACGCCTTCAATCTGGCCGAGCTTTACCGGGTTCCGGTCTTGCTCATGATGGACGAGTGCGTCGGGCACATGACCGAGAAGGTGGTCATTCCCAAGCCCGAGGACATCGAGATCGTGCCGCGCAAGCTCACCGCGCAGTCGCCGGAGCAATACCTGCCCTACCGCGCCAACGGCAAGGGCATTCCGGAGTTCGCCCGGGCGGGGGACGGGTACCGCTTCCACACCACCGGTCTGACCCACAATGAAAAGGGCTACCCGGTAATGAGCGCGGAGTGCCAGGACGTAAGCGTCCGGCGGCTGATCGACAAGATCAGGCTCAATGCCGACAAGATCGTCCGTTTCGAGGAGGAAGGAACCAAAGGGGCCGACGTAGTCCTGGTAACTTACGGGATCACCGCGCGGGTGGCGCAAATGGCCATGGAGATCGCCCGCGAGCAGGGCATCAAGGTGGGCGTGCTCCGGCTGATCGTGGCTTGGCCGTTCCCGGAGAAACGGATCCGGGAGTTAGCCGGCAAGATCAAGGCCTTCGTCGTTCCGGAGGTCAACTTCGGGCAGATGGTTCTTGAAGTGCAGCGTGTTGCTGAAGGGCGGGCCTCGACAGTGTTGGTCTCCCATGCGGGCGGCGGCGTGCACGAACCGGAGACAATCGTAGAGGCAATTGTGGGGGCCACAAAATGAGCAGAGTTACGGAGTCCGCCGCAGGCAGAGAGGTCGCAAGTCAGGAGCATCCGGTCGCCCCGTATCTTCGTATGGATCGGATGCCACACATCTGGTGCCCGACGTGCGGCATCGGAACCGTGGTCAAGTGTTTCGCCACGGCGCTGGAGGAGGCGAAGATAGACCTGGACAAGATGGCGATTGTATCCGGCATCGGCTGCACTGGTCGGGTCGCAGGCTACATGAATTTGGACGCCTTCCACACCACTCACGGTCGGGCCATCCCCTTCGCTACCGGTTTGAAGCTGGGCCGCCCCGAATTGAAGGTGACCGTGTTCTCTGGGGACGGGGACCTCGTGGGGATCGGGGGCAATCATTTCATCCACACGGCGCGGCGGAATATGGATCTCCTGGTGATTCTGGTCAACAACTTCATCTATGGCATGACCGGAGGGCAGAACGCGCCCACCACACCGCTGGGGGCGAAGACCTCGACCATGCCCTACGGGAACTTCGAGCGGCCTTTTAACCTGCCGCACCTGGCGGCGAGTTGTGGGGCCGTCTACGTGGCCCGCTGGACCTCCCTGCACACCCGCCGGCTGACCCGCTCGTTCAAAGAGGCCCTTGGACGCAAGGGCTTCCGCTTCATTGAGGTCATCGCGCCCTGTTCCACACTCTACGCGCGGCTGAACCGGCTGGGCACGGGTTTCGATCTGATGCGCTTCTACCACGACAACGCAGAGATCAGGCACGGCGCGGACCCCCGCGAGGTGGACATCGGCTTTCAGGAGAAGATTGTCTGCGGAAAGTTCATCGACGAGGAGCGGCCTACTTTCAGCGAACTGATGCACGCCCATTACGAGAAAACCCTCGGTGATAAATATGTCCCCATGCCCCCGGAGGGAGGATGGACCCATGAGTAGGACGGAGATTCGCATCACCGGTTTCGGCGGCCAGGGCGTCGTGCTCTCGGGCTACATCATCGGACGGGCCTGCTCGATCCACGCCGACAAGCACGCCACCATGATCCAGAGTTTCGGTCCGGAGGCGCGGGGCTCGGCGTGCAGCGCGACGCTGGCGGTCTCCGACACCCGGGTCCTCTACCCCTATATCCGGCGGCCGGACATCTTCGTGGTCATGTCCGCCGAGGGCTACGAGAACTACCGCGACGAACTGAAAGACGAGGGGACCCTGGTCTACGAGGAGAACCTGGTTCACCCGGTCCTCAAAGAAGGGCAACCGGCGTACGGGGTGCCCTCCATGCGCATCGCGGAATCGCTGGGACGGTCCATCGTCCAGAACATCGTGATGCTGGGGTTCTTCACGGCGGTGACGGAAGTCGTCTCCCGCGAGCAGATGCGCGAAGCGGTGAAAGCCGCGGTGCCACCCGGGACCGAGGACTTGAACCTCAAGGCCTTCGACGCCGGCGTGGCCCATTTCGACGAGGAGTACGGTAAGAAGAAGCTTTCAGCCGTCAGTGATTAGCCGTCAGCCAGAACGCTAACGACTGAAAGCTGACCGCTAAGAGAGGTGCAAGAGCGTGAACGCTCAGTCGGACGAGTCGGCAGGTGGGATGAAACCGGTGACGGAGAAGCGCGCCCTGGTCATTGGCGGGGGGATCGCCGGGATTCAGGCGGCCCTGGACCTGGCCAATGCGCGTATCCGCGTGACCCTGGTGGAGAAGTCGCCGTCGTTGGGGGGGCGCATGGCCCAACTCGACAAGACCTTCCCCACCATGGACTGCTCGATATGAATCCTCGGGCCTAAGGCCATGGATGCCGGTCGGCATCCTCTAATCGAGCTGGTCACCAATGCGGAAGTCATCGGTTGCGAAGGTGAACCGGGCGATTTCCGCGTCCGGGTACGCAAGCACCCGCGCTACGTGCGCGAAGACCGCTGCGTCGCCTGCGGGCTGTGCGTGGATGTCTGCCCCATGGTGGGGGGCAACGAATTCGACATGGGACTGAAGGCGCGCAAGGCGATCCACCGGCCTTTCCCGCAGTCCGTACCGGCGACCTACGTGATCGACCGCGACGCCTGTCTCAACCTCCTGGGCTATCTCAGCGAGAAACAGCTCCACAGGTTGGAGAAGGTGCAGGAGATCAAGCAGCGTAGGAGGGAGGACTACGAGCCCAACATGCTGGTCTGCGGTCACTGCACCAAGGCTTGCGATGTCGACGCCATCGACTTCGACATGCGTCCGGAGGAGATCGAGTTGGACGTCGGCGCGATCCTGGTCGCCGTGGGCTTCCAGGAGTTCGACGCGCGGAAGCTGGGCAACTACGGGTACGGCCGCTTCCCCAACGTAGTCACCAGCCTGGAACTCGAGCGGATGCTCAATGCCTCGGGCGTGACCCAGGGGCACGTGGTGCGACCATCGGACCTGACAACCCCGAAACGCATCGTGTTCATCCAGTGTGTCGGTGCCCGCGGCGAAGGTGGAAGGGCGTACTGCAGCCGCTTCTGTTGCATGAACGCAGTGAAGGACTCCATGCTGGTGCGGCAGCACGATCCCGAGGTGGAGGAGGTGACCATCCTCTACACCGACCTGCGGGCCTTCGGCAAAGGGTACGACGACTTCGTGCAGCGCTCCCGCGATGAGAAGAGCGCTAACTACGTTCGTGGTCGCCCCGCCAAGATCGAGTTCGTCCCCGAGGACGACACCCTGGAGGTCTTTGTGGAAGACACCTTGGGGCACCAGCAACGGCGTATCGGCGCCGATCTGGTGGTGCTCTCGGTCGCTGCGGCACCCAATGACGGGGCGATTCGACTCGCCCAGATCCTGGGCATCGAGACGGACCAGTACGGTTTCATCGCTCGACGGGATGCGGCCATTTCCGCGGTGGAGTCCACCCGGGAAGCGGTCTTCGTGTGCGGCAGCGCGATGGGCCCCCAGGTGATACCGGACTGCGTGGCCCAGGCGTCGGCGGTGGCCGCCCGCGCCCAGTTGTTCCTCACCGGGCATCGCGTCGAAGAGAAAGAAGAAACCGTCGAGCCGCTGGACCTCTCCGGGCCACCGCGGGTCGGCGTACTGGTCTGCCACTGCGGAGTGAATATCGCCGGGGTGCTGGACATCGACGACCTGGTCCGGCATGCGGCTGCTATTCCGGATGTGATCATCGCCACGGACGATCTGTTCGCTTGTTCGACGACCGGACAGGAAGCCCTGGTCGAACTCATCGGCGAGCACAATCTGAACCGTATTGTGATTGCCGCCTGCACGCCGCGCACGCACGAGCCCATCTTCCGAGAGAGCTGCGCGCGGATCGGCTTCAACCCTTACCTGGTCGAAATGGTCAACATCCGCGACCAGTGCTCCTGGGTCCACTCGAAACAGCGCAGCGAAGCTCAGAAGAAAGCCCGCGCCCTGATCCGCATGGGCGTCGCCCGCGCCCGGCATCTGGACCCGCGCTACGAAGGCGAGGTGCCCATGACCCGTGGGGCCTTGGGCGTCGGCGGCGGAGTCGCCGGCATCGAGGCCGCCACCGATCTGGCCGTTCAGGGATTCCCCGTAACTCTCGTGGAGAAGGAAAGCCGGCTCGGGGGACGCTTAGTCGAGCCCAACCTGAAATACCTCTATCCCAACATGCGGCCGGCGGCCGACGTGCTGGAGCAGAAGCTCAAGCGCCTGCAGGAAGCCGGTGCCCGCGTCCTGCTGAATACCGAGGTGGAGAACATCACCGGGTTCGTGGGCAACTTCGAAGTGACCCTAAAGACTGCGGATGCCCCACAATCCGAAACCGAGACCTTACCGGTGGGGGCGATTATCCTGGCCATCGGTGCCGACCTGGCCGATCCGCAGGGAGAATACGGCTACGGCAAGCTGCCGAATGTATGGACCAGTCAGGAACTGGAGCGCGCATTCTTTGAAGGCGAAGGCGATCTCACGGTGGATGGCCGTAAGCCAAAGAACGCCGCGTTCATCTTGTGTGTGGGCTCGCGCGATCCGGAGGGCTTTACCGGGTGTTCGCGCTACTGCTGCCCCACGGCTATCAAACAGGCGACGGAACTCTGCCGCCAGGGGATCGACACCACCATTTTCTACCGCGATATCCGCACAATCTCCACCGGGGCGGAGGAGATGTACCGCCAGGCCCGAGGTTTGGGCGTGCTCTTCGTGCGCATCCCCCCCGGCGAAAAAGCGGAAGTGGTTGGGCAAAAGCGCGCCCAGGGCGTGCGCTGTTTCGACGACCTGCTGGGGCGGCGGCTGGAAGTGCCGACCGACCTGGTGGTCTTAAGCGTGGGGATGAGACCCCGGCAACCGGAGACGGACAAGTTCCACGACATGCTCAAGGTCAGCGTGGGGCTGGATGGCTTCTTCCTGGAGCGGCACCCCGAGTTGGCGCCGGTGGAGACCGTGGTGGAAGGGGTGTTCTTGGCCGGTACGGCCCAAGGGCCCAAGGATATTGTGGACAGCGTGGCCCAGGCTTCGGCGGCGGCCGCCAAAGCCTCGGTGTTCCTGGCCTACGACAAGGTGAAACTGGACCCCGCGGTCGCGGTGGTGGACGAAGTGAAGTGCCGTGCATGTGGCACGTGCGTGGACATCTGCCAGTTCCATGCGCCGCAACTCGTGGAGACCGCGCCGGGGGTCTACACGGCCCGGATCAACGCTTCGCTGTGCAAGGGCTGCGGGACCTGCACGAGTTGGTGCCCGTCCGGGGCGATCACCTCCAAGCACTACACGGACCATCAGGTGCATGCCATGATCGACGCGTTCTTCGCCGACGAGCCGCGGACTTCAGTCCGCGCGGACCTTGAAGAGCGGGTGGCACCATGACGACCCCAAAGCCGAGCGCCAATCCGAGCCCCAAGCGCAAGCGTGAGGTACGCCATTCCGCGACGAAGAAGCATAAGCGACCCCAGCGAAAAGCCCCCCACCCACCATCTTCCTGGGACCCGAGCATCGTGGTGTTCGCCTGCAACTGGTGCTCCTACGCCGGTGCCGACACCGCCG
>JAUWNF010000380.1 GCA_030612785.1 Phycisphaerales bacterium | reverse complement strand
ACATCAGCCCGGACTCGGTCTTGGTGACCCCGGCCTCCTCGCGCGGTGGGGGGGGGCGCCCCGGGGGGGGGGGGGGGGCGAGTGGCGCGGGCGCGGGCGGCTTCGTGGCGTCCGAGGCCGGTTGGGTCGTCGGCACCGCGGGGTCCGCGGCGGCTACGGGGACGATCAAGCTGAAGAACAGCACAGCGGCGAGCATCACCCGGAAACAGGGTGCGACGGTATTGGTCGTTTTCATGGGACAGAGTCCTTGCGGTATCGTCGATCGGCTGCGCCCCCTCCGGGCGCGTGCAACACTTACTATAGGGCCGCCCGGAATGCGCGTCAAAAGCCCGAATCGTCGGTACGCTTCGCTGTCAGATCGCACGGCGGTGGCAGCATCTCCGCTTTTGCCGCCTCGCGCCTTCGGCCCTATAATGTGCGCGTAGGATACCTTGCCACCATGATTCCGATTCGCACGGAAACTTCAGTCAAAGCCACCCCCTGGGTCAATTACGCTCTAATCGCGGCCAACATCCTGGCGTATTTCATTTTCGACTACTCCCGCAATGAATCCCTGGCGCGGTTCAAGAGTGAACACTTGATCCTGCACGCGGACTGGCCCCGGTTGTATCAGTTCTTCACCTACCAGTTTCTCCACGCGAGCCCGACCCACTTGGCCGGCAATATGCTGTTCCTCTGGGTCTTCGGGAACCCGGTCTGCGGGAAGATGGGCGGGTTGGCTTATTTGATGTTCTATCTTTCAGGCGGCGTGTTCTCCGCGTGCGGCTACGCGTGGGGTTCCAGCGCCCCGATGCTGGGGGCGTCGGGGGCGATCGCCGCGGTGACCACCGCTTACCTGGCGCTGTTTCCGCGCAGCCGCGTCACCGTGCTGTTCTTCTTTTTCATCATCACGTACTTCGAGGTACCGGCGCTGATTCTGATCGTGTTCAAGGTGATCCTGTGGGACAACATTCTCGCGCCTGGCATCGGGGGCGGCGGGGTCGTTGCCTACTCGGCCCATCTTTCCGGGTATTTTTTCGGGTTTGTCGTCGCGATGCTGATGTTGTGGTGGCGAGCACTACCGCGCGACGCTTTTGACATGGTCGCTCTATGGAAGCGTTGGAATCAGCGCCGGGCGTATACGGCGGCGCTGGCCAATCCGGAGGCACGCGCCCGGGCCGAGTTCGGCGCCGTTGCTCGCCCCGTCCCCGCTTCGCGGAAGCAGGTCGCCGTCGAGGATACCCGGCTGGACCAGGTGACGGACTTGCGTTCGCGGATCGCCGAGTGTTTGGGCAGTGGCGACGTGGGTTCGGGTGCCACCTTGTACGAGCAACTGATCGGCATCGATCAAGAGCAGTGCTTGCCGGAGAAACAGCAGTTGCAGGTCGCCCGGCAGTTCTACGAGACCGGGCGTTTTCCGCAGGCGGTGGCGGCCTTCGAGCGCTTTCTAGCCTGCTATCCACGCTCCGGCGACGGTAACGATATCCGTTTGCTCACGGGCATCATTCTCGCTCGCGATCTGCGCCAATACGAGACCGCCGAAAGATACCTTGAGGAGGTGCGCGGGCGCGTCGGCCAGGGTGACCGTATGAGGCAGTGCGAACGGTGGCTGGGCAACGTGCGGGCCGCGTTGGGAAAAATCGCGCCCGACCAAACCTGACCGCGCCGTCCCGCCAGGCGCGTACCTCCCCAGGCCGTGAACCCGGGCACTACCGGGTCCGGGAGGCCTACGATTGCCTGTTTGAGGGATGTAGGTTCTAATGGTGCCGGGTGATTGCAGTTTGTTCCAGGGACTTCGGGTGGGTGACGGTGACGCGCCGTACGAAACGCACGTTTTTCTTCGTGGTCGTCGGGCTGCTGGCGGTTGGGATTGTGGGCAGCATTGCCTGGCTGGTTTGGTACGACATGAACGAGGGGCGTACCCCCCCCACAAGTGGCGGGGACGACAATCCATTCACGGAGCTGGCTGCGCGGAACCTGGAAGCGGACATCTGGCGGACTCGCCGCACCGTCCAAGTCGATGGCTTTCTGGGAACCTGCCTCGCTCGGCTCCACTACCGTGCCGGTCGATATCCCGACAGCCTCAAGGACTTGCTCAAAAAACCGCCCGATTGGCCCGCTTCCCACTGGGATGGTCCGTATGTGAGTACGCTCGAATTGTTGAACGATCCCTGGAACAGGCCGTACCAATACCGCTATCCCGGCGTACATAGCCTCCAGTCGTACGATTTGTGGAGCGTTGGCCCGGACGGGGTGAATGGCACCGCCGACGACATCAGCAACTGGTGATTAGTCTTCGCACGCCGGTAGGCACGTGAGGTCTCACTGAGGCGACACGACATACGCAATTCGGAGCATCGAGATAGGGAGGTGCCGCCGTGAAGCATCGAGAACAAAGGGAACTGTTCCAGGCCTTGTTGGCGGTCGCCGGCGCCGACGGCACGATTACGCGTGCGGAGCGCGGGCTGTTGGAAACCCTGGCGGAGCGCGTGGGCGTGGGGCGCATCTCGCTGAACGCGATGATCGAACGGGCAACCCGGGAACAGGGTTTCAAGAACAACCGCAGTCTGCACAAAGTGCACGACCCCCTCAAGGCCATGAAACTCCTGGTGGCGGCGGCGCGGATCGATGGCGAGATCAGCGAGGAGGAGCGGCAACTGCTCGTGCACATTGCGGGGATCTGGGATATCGCCGACGAGGATTTCGTTGAGGTGTTCAAGGCTGGTCTGACGACCGCCGACCGCCTGCGCGGCGAGCGCAAGCAGTCCTGAGTATTCCGGTTCACGGGGTGCGATCTAGTGTCCATCGCTCGGGAAGGTTGGAGAGAGCTGCTCATCGGCACGGTCGTGCTGGGCGGACTGGCAGTGCTGGGCGGGCTGTGGGTCTGGCCGCTGGCGATCCCATTTGTGGTCCTATGGATGTGGTTGGTCTCGTTCTTTCGCGACCCGAGGCGGGTTCGAGAGTACGCGCCCGGCGAGCTCTGTTCGCCAGCCGATGGAACCGTCACCGAGATCAGCGAATTGGAGCACTATGCACCTCTCGCCGGTCCGGCGGTGCGCCTGGGGATTTTCCTGAGTATCTTCGACGTGCACGTGAACCGCGCGCCGTGCGCCGGGCGCATCCGCGCGCTGGACTACCGCTCCGGCAAGTTTCTGGACGCCCGCGATCCGGAGTCGGGCAGGTTGAATGAGTCGAACACCATTGTGCTTGATCCTGATGATCCCTTGCCGGGGCCGGTGGTGGTCCGGCAGATCGTGGGCCTGCTTGCTCGCCGCATCGTCTGTCACGGTTCGGTGGGAGACTACTGGGGCATCGGGCGGCGTTTTGGGATGCTCAAGTTCGGGTCGCGGACGGAATTGATCATCCCGCGGCTGGCGGATACCGAAATATGCGTATTGGTCGGTGAGCGGGTTCGGGGTGGAATGACCATCCTCGCTCGTCAACCGGTTTCACCACGCCCGGAGAGTGCCGGCGGAGCGACGGATAGCTGAAATGGACGTGATCGCGAAGTTCGACGATCCGAAGAGGCAGCGCCGGCGCAGGCGCCGTCTGCGCACGATTTCGACGTTTCCTACGCTGCTCACGCTGGGCAACCTGCTCTGCGGGTTTGCCGCGATTCACTTCTGCCTGCGGGCTATGTTTGCCGTTGGGGCGGGAGTCGACGACACCGCGGTCCAAACACTGAACATGATCCGGGCCGAGCGACTACTGCCGTCATACCTGGCGATCGGCGCCTTTCTGATCTTTGGAGGCTTGTTCTTTGACATGATGGATGGGCGCGTCGCCCGCCTGACCAGTAACACCAGCACGTTCGGCGGCCAACTCGATTCCCTGGCCGATCTGGTCACCTTCGGCGCCGCCCCGGGCATGCTGGTCATCGCGATCACCACCAAATATCTCCACGGGGACATGCCGGTGACCCCGATCTCCGACGATTTCATCGGCCGGGGAGTCTGGCTGACCGCCGCCGTCTACGTCTCATGTGCGGCCTTGCGCTTGGCGCGGTTTAACGTGGAACACGCCGGGGACGAATCAGCTCACCGGAACTTTTACGGTCTGCCCAGCCCGGGCGCCGGCGCGGTGCTGGCGTCCCTGGTCTTGCTGCGTGAGCATTCCAGCGGCTTTCGCGGCACCATGCTCGTGGGGGTGTTGCCGTTCGTCACTCTGGCGGTGGGCCTGCTCATGGTCAGCCGGGTCCGTTACGTTCACCTGGCCAACACCTACCTCAAAGGCCGCCGTCCCTTCTGGCAGGTGGTGCTGTTGGTCATTACGGTGATCGTATTCTGGTGGCAACCGGCGCCTGCGCTGGCGGTGAT
>JAUWNF010000110.1 GCA_030612785.1 Phycisphaerales bacterium | reverse complement strand
CGTCTGACCAACCGCCGGGTGCCCGGCGGGGTATACACCTCGAACACCGGCGGGTCCACGGGTGAACCGCTCATCTTTCACTACGGGCGCCGGCGCATCGCGTACGACAAGGCGGCGCGCATGCGCACACACCAATGGTTCGACGTCTTGCCGGGCGACCGGGAGGTCTATCTATGGGGCTCTCCGGTGGAAATCCACAGGCAGGAGCACTTGCGCCGGTGGCGGGACCGCCTGACCAACGAGCTGCTGCTGAGCGCTTTCAACCTGTCGCCATCGGTGATGCAGGATTATCTCGCGCGTCTGGCGCGCTTCAACCCAGCCGCCCTCTTTGGATACCCCAGCAGCGTCACGTTGCTGTGTGAGTACGGGCGGTCGATTTCGCGGATCGTACGCCCGCCGAACCTAAGGGTGGTTTTCGTCAGCGGCGAGGTGCTGGACCGGCACCAGCGCGAGACCATCGCCGACTACTTTCAGGTTCCCGTGGCCAACGGCTACGGCAGCCGCGAGGCCGGATTTCTCTCCCACGAGTGCCCCGCGGGGCGTATGCACATCATGGCGGAGAACGTGGTGATGGAGGTCGTCAGCCCGGATGGTTCCCCGGCCACGCTCGGCGAACCGGGCGAGATCGTAGTGACGCACCTGGACGCCCACGCCATGCCGATCATTCGCTATCGCACCGAAGACATGGGGCGCCTGCTGCCCGGGGTGTGTCCCTGCGGTCGGGGTCTGCCGCTCATGGACGTGGTTGCGGGCCGGCGGACCGACCACCTGGTCGCCGCAGACGGGACGCTGAAACACGCCCTGTCACTCATTTACATCCTGCGCGAGCTGGACAGCGTGGAGCGGTTTCACATTCGCCAAGGACCTCGTCGGGACATTGACGTCCACATCGTACCCGAGAAATGCTTCACCGAGCCGGATCGGCGGCGAATCGAATCCGGCGTACGGCGGCAACTCGGCGAGGATATCGAAGTGCGCGTCCGACTGGTGGACCGCATTGATACGCCGGCGTCGGGGAAGTATCGCTACGTTACCTCGGAAGCGCTGGCGCGCGGTCGCGGCGACGTGGATTAGGGGGGCAACTATCCGCGGCAGGGGAAACAAACCCGTGGCACTGCGGAGGTAGTTCCATGACGCAAACGCACACTCTGGCATCGGATGGGGCGACACCCGCCACCTGGCAAGCGTCTCGGCGTGTGCTACACCTGGTTTGCGGCGCTTGCGGCGGCGACGTCGCCGTGGAACGCGATACGCTCGCCCGTTACACGCGCTGCCCCCGGTGCGCACACCGGCTGAAGGTGGTGCGCTCTGTCTTTCACACTTGCGCGCACTGTGGGGCGAAGTGCAATGTGGATATCACCAGCGGCTCGACCGTGGCCATCTGCCAAGAGTGCGAACGCCCGTACACGGTCGGCCCGGTCACGGCGCCCGCGGTTAGGAGCCACCCGCATCACCACCATGCCCATCCCCAGGGGCGTGAGGGAGCCTGCCAACTGAACGGAATGCAGTTGATCGTCGGGGGTGCGGCTGTCCTCATCGGCGCCCTGGCCACGCTGTGGTTGGTTTTCTCCTGAGCATCGTGTACCGGCCGCCGAACCCCACGAGCTGTCCGCCCAGAGCGCAGGCCTGGATGACCCGGACCGTGTAGAAGAGGTATCAGCGGATTGTGACATACGTTCTCCAACGAGAAAGGATCGAGATGTCGGCTAGTGTCAGCGGATCAAAGCGCTCCTGGGCCAGAGGCATCGCCAATCCCCAGGTCGGGCTTGTGGTTCTCATTGTTGTTCTGGCATGCTACCGCTTCTCCCTGATCGGTTCGGGGCACTTCTATTACAACGACGAGTGGGCCTACGACTGTGCGACGCCGCTGATCGACCATCTCGCGGCGGGCGAGTACTTCTACGGCATGATTGAGCTTTTCAAGCCATTATCCCGACCGGGGTTCGTGGTCGTCAGCGTGCTACCCACGTTGCTGCAGCGTGCGGTCGGAGCGTCGGTGGGCATCGGTCGCGATACTTTGCAGTATTACGACGCCGTGTCGGCCTTCAACGTTCTCGTCACCCTGGCGGTCACCTGGTGCGTCTACGCGCTGGGGCGTATCTGGCTGCGGTCTTCGGGATACGCCTTATTGTTGGCCGTGGTGCACGCCCTGTTGTGCAACTCCAATGTCTGGATCCGCCACATGGTGCCCTACTACGACGCGTTGCTGCCGGGGCTCGTGGCCTTGTGGATCGTCTCGTGCGAGTCCCGCTCGCGGAAAGAGGCCGTTTGCCGGGCTCTGGCCGGCGGACTCCTGAGTGCCTGGACCTACGCAACCTATATGGGCTTCTCACCTCTGGTGGTGATCAACGCCGTGGTCCTGTTGGCCGTCGCGCGACACCGCCTCGCGACCGCGGCGGCTTATGCGGGGGCGTCGGTTGCGGTCATCGGTGGTTTCGAGTTGCTCGCCCGTTCGGTGGGGGACTCCTACGTCCATCAGATCGCCCACCACCAGGAACGGATGGCAACGTGGACGGCAGCCCCTTGGAACCAGGGTGCCTCCGAGGAAGGCTTCGTCTTTGTGGTGCGATACCTGCGTGACGTGGAAGGGCTCATTGGGGTGACTCTCCTGGCGTTGTTCGCAGGTTTCGCGGTGCTGTTCCTCTGGCGTCGCCAGGCGGACATCCCACGTGCGGCCCGGGCGGGGATTATCGCGGCCATCGGATGCTATCTGCTCTATGCCACGCTGGCCGTGGTCTTCCACCGAGCCGTGTTCTACGGCCGCTTCCTGACCCTTTATTTACCGTTCCTGGTGGGAGGCGCCATCCTGACGCTCAAACACATTCCTGCACCGACCCTCCGCCGGGTAGGGGTTGGTGGGTTGGCGCTCGTATCCGCCGCCTCATTCGTGAGCTTCGCGCGGCGGTACGCCGCGGTGGATTACCCCGCTGATTTCCTTGCTCGTACGATGACACAGCATGGCATCGACGCGCCTCGCCCGCAGGCGATCGCCGGGCTGACCCCGGAATTCGCCATGGTCGCCGACGGACTGCCCGGTGGATTCCCAGGCCATCTGGCCCCGCACGATCTAGCCCGCACGAGTACCGTCCGCTTCATCGCGGTGAACTTCAAGCACATGGACGGCCCGGAGCAGTACACCCCGTTCGTACCGCCGGATGGCTATCGGTTAATAGCCGAGAGGCCCCATCCCACCGCATATCCCTGGCCGGGGTACGAGACACTCTCACCACGGATGCGCCAACGATACGTCGAACGTCAGTACACCATGCGCATCTACGAGCGGTTCGCCGTCGCACCGGTCCCTCAAGGTCATGCCCGCGCGGATCACGCCGCCTTTGCGCTACCTCAAGGGGGCCCTTGGAATGGGGCTTCGCATTCTTCTAAAGTGCTCTCAAGCGGCGTCCGATAAATCCAAGTAGTCGCTGGGCTGCGCACCCCATGCGCAAACGGAACCAACGGGAACTCAGATGGCAAGAAAAGTCATCTTACTGGGCAAGGGCGAGTTGGCCATTCGCATCGCCGAGTGGTTCCGCCACGACCCCGAATACCGGCTGCAACACGTAGTGCCGGTTATCCCGGAACCGGATTGGACCGATTCGCTCATGGAGTGGTGTACCGCCCAAGGGGTTCCGTATGTCGAGAGCGGGCACTATCGAGACATCCCCTGCGTGCGGGCGGACAACTGGTGTATCGACCTGGCCTTCAGCGTTTTCTACGACAAGATTTTCCCGCCCTGGTTTATCGAGAAGGCCAAGCGCTTTCTGAACCTGCACAACGGACCGCTTCCGCGATATCGCGGGGTCTCGCCGATCAACTGGGCCCTGAAGAACCGGGAGATCATGCACGGCACGACCATTCATGAGATCATCCCGGAAATCGACGCCGGACCAATCGTCGCGCAAGTGTGCTACAACATCTATCCCGAGTTCGACGAGGTCCGGGACGTGTACCACCGCGCCCTCGAATACGGCTATACGCTGTTCGAGCAGACCATGCCCGTCCTCGACCACGTCACCCCTAAGCCACAGAACGAAGCTAAAGCCACCTACTACAGCAAACAAGATGGCGCCCGCCTCGAAGACCGCCGCGACTTCACCAAGGCGCTCTCCAGGTGACCCGCCAGCAGCACTCGTATCCGCGATCCCCAGTGACTTGTCAGCTCTTCAGGTGCGTCTCATAAGCGGCAAGACAGAAGCGCGGTCCATTAGCACCTTGAGGTTATGCTTGGTGATCGGGCACAGGTACCTTTGATGGTTGAAAAGAGGGCCAAGTGCGGACTGTGCGGGAACGACCGGCTTTCCTCGGCTGAACGGTCTCGTTAGGCGCCGAGAAAACCGCTCAGACATCACAATAAACTAAGGAACCAAGCAATGGTCGGAATCGGCTTCGGTTTCTACTTGCAGCTCTCGGGAAACTCCAAGCAGCGTATCCGTCATCCCGCTAAGGTTGTTGGAGTGCAGGAGAACACGCCTATGGGTGGCCATCATCGGCGAGCCGCCGTTGAGATATACGGCGACAACCTCCTGTTGGCAGGAGTGGAGTTCGACGGCGTCATGTTGGGTTCGTGGCCGGTTGACCCGGACCCTGCGTACAACGAGGGCCGAAAGACGGTGGTGCCTCTAAACCAGGGCGGCCTGGCTAACCAGGATGAGGTCACGGCCCGCAATGCGTTCCGTGGCGACACGGAGTCGTTGTCGATCACCGGCACTGACGGGGGGCCCCTACCCAATATTGATGTAACCGTCCCGGGCATCAAGGCGTATAATGCTTGGTACGGCCTTCAAGAGGCGGTAGCCGTTTTGGTTGTGGGGCCAGGCTTCTACCCCGGGCGTGCTACTGTGGTGAATCTCGACGCGGGACCCAGCGCGCGTACCGTGCCAGGGCACCACCCTGCACTTGGCACCAAGATGATGGGCGAGCATGCGTTAGTAGTTTTCTTTCCGCGCACCATGCCCCACGGTTCGTACAAGATTGAGATCACGAATGATCCCGTATATGGGGCTCCACCCGTACAAACCAATCATCAGTTCGTGCATAATTAGGCTCACGTTGAGAAGCCCCGGCCGCCTCGGCGGCTGGACGACGTGTTCAGCCTGAGTGCTGGATGTTCGAAGAGTGCAAGGGCCGTGCCCGAGCCTACCGAGCGCAGCCCTTCTTCAAGCGCTTGGGCAGGAGGTCACGGACGGAATCCGATTGCCCCGCTAAAGTCACGGGACGCAGGCCGATTCCGCTGACCGGCTAGAAAGCCGGTCCCACATGCTTTTGCCGTGGCCTGCTACGGTTCGATGGCGACATCGACGTACACCAGCCGGTGGTCGCTGGACGGAGCCGGTTCGTCGATCAGACGATAGAGTGGGTCGCGCGGCGCCGGCCAGAAGACGCCCGCATCGACAACCTTCAGGTCGGCTGACGGAAGCACGTAGTCTATCCGGCCGAAATCGGCAGTCTTGGACCTGGCCCATTCAGCCACTTCCGCCGCCCCCGATCGTTGCGGCTTGGGGTCTTGGACCCGTGGGGAATTGAGTAATTGATCGATGGCCGCCTGGCCATACGCTCGTACATCTCGGTTCGGATCGGCGTTGAGGTCACCCATGATCACGAATGCCACCGCTGGCGGTAGTCCGCCGCAGTGCCCCCGATCGTCCACCAGATAGGCTGCCCGGTCGCCGCCCGCGACGTAATCCGCCCACAGGCGAATCTCATCGAAGTTGCGGCGCCCGTTGCGGTCCTCAGCCCCGTCGAACGCCGGCGGCGTGGGGTGGCAAGCCAGCACGTGAATCGTAAGAACGGCGCCGCTGCGGTTCAGTGGCCCCACGCGCACCTGGAGGTCCCAATGACTCTTGCTGCTCAAGCGAAAAACCGCCGTTTCCAGCGGGGAGTACCACTCGGGCTTGGCGCCGGTGCCGTCAGGCATCAGGTTGCCGGGCATATCCTTCCACTTGAAGTTTTGAAACGTACGCACGCCTCCGCGGTCGAGGGGAAACTGACTGTACAACGCCATGCCGTATTGCCCTTCGTAGCGTCCGAACCCGAAGGCATCGGCCGGGCCGTTGGCTCTGCCGTCGTTGTCGAGGTCCAGACCGGTGGGTACGCCGGTGTTGACCGGCTCGAAGAAGATGTGGGCGTAGTCGATCGGTTGCTGATCGTTTTGCGGTATCTTCAAATAGCGTTCCAGAAACAGCGTTGCGTTCTTGCGTTCCCTTGCATCGAAGTCGATCTCGTTGATGAGCAGCACGGCCGGCCGCACGCGCTGAACGATCTCCGCCGCCTTGCGCAGTTGGGGATGCGTTCCCCGGCCCGCGGCGTCCACCCGGGCAAGCTTGGCCGAACTGAGTTCCCATACGTTGAACGTCGCGAAGCGCACCCGCGACGGTGGGCGCGCCATCGCCTTTTCACCATGACTCTCTGGAGTTGACATGATCACGACCGTTACGATGGTTATTGCGATGCGCCGAGACGCAGATCGGAGCATGTTGTTTGTCTCCCGACCATTCTGCCTTATGTACGGGACCTTGTCAGACCGTGCGTGAGAGTTTACCCCGCGATGAATCGCGGGGCTACTCTCAGATGTCCCTACGGGACAAGCGGACGCTGGACGACTCGATGCGCCCCGCCCGCAGCGATTTTCGGGACCCAATTCTTTTTCCCTCCCCCGCCGTGATGGTTTTTCGCTTGGCCGGTTCCGGCTCTCAGACCCCGTAGAGGTCCAATAAAGTATGGCGATATTGAGTCGAGCCCATCCAACGTAGTGCAAAGCTGGTCTACTTGAGTGGGTCACTGAGTGGGGTCACTGAGTGGGGTCAGAGCTTCATTAGTCATTAGTGAGCTGTTTCTCCGTTTTCCGCAGGGATCGAGAGGGGCGGTCGGTTGCGGAGGCGATGCGACAAATAGCCTGGGTGACGTGCTGTCCCCCACCCCGAGGCGGGCTGTGCCCACCAACGGGATGGGGCACCCGCGCTGTGTCCGCCTTTCGGGTGCCCGGTGTCAGGCGGCGGTTCGCTGAGCGCCTACTCGGCAAACGCCTTCTGGAACGCTGCGAAGTCCTCGAGGTCGACGTCTTCGTCGCCCTCGAAATCGAACGGACCACAGCCGGCGTCGTATGGACCGTTGTCCGGACCCGTCATGCAATCGTCCCAGTGGACGAAATCCGTCAGGTCCACCTCTCCGTCGTGGTTGTAATCACCCGGCACGCTGACGGCCGCCACCGCGTTGTAGGCATTGACAAAACCCCAACCGTAAGTGGTATCGTATCCGGTCGCGCCGAGGTCCACGCACGTCTCGTTCAGAACCTGCTCCACCTCCCCCGGGGTCAGCTCCGGCGCCTGCGACAGCACCAAAGCAGCTACGCCCGCACCGTACGGCGACGAGTAGGACGTGCCGTCGGCGGTCACGTAATCGCCGTCCTCGTAGCCGTCACCGCCGGTCTGGTCGGTGGTCAGAATTCCCTCGCCGGGGGCCGAGAAGGCGATGCCGGTGCCGTATTGGCTGAAGGACGCCCGGTTCCCGCTGGAATTCAACGCCCCCACCGCCACCACGCTACCCCGGCTCGCCGGATACGAAATGCTGCTCCCGCCGCCGTTGCCGGTGGCCGCGAAGTTAATCACGCCGTTG
This sequence comes from Phycisphaerales bacterium, assembly GCA_030612785.1. Classification (GTDB taxonomy): domain Bacteria; phylum Planctomycetota; class Phycisphaerae; order UBA1845; family UBA1845; genus JAAEQG01. The sequence goes on along the minus strand of JAUWNF010000110.1, from coordinate 1,332 downwards.
GCGTGCGCATTGTTGTAAGCGGTCGTCATCGTTGAGGACTCTTCGAACCCGAAGCTCGAATTGGTCACCCGCGCCCCGATAGTCACCGCCCAGTCCAGGGCATCGGCCACGTAGCTCGGTTGAGACTCTATGAAGGGAAGGCAGATCAGAAACCAGATTCCGGTGCCGATCTTGGCCGAGGTCACGACGCAGTCAGGGGCCACACCGACTACTCCCGTGCTGTTGTTGATCACGGCTGACACACAGCCGGCCACTGTCGTGGCGTGCTGGTCGCACTGGTTGTAGGGCCCGCCCCCCGGCGTGCCGTGGCCGGTGAAGTCCTGCCCCGGGATCTGGTGCAGATCCGGATGGTCCTGCTGGATGCCGGAATCCATGACCACCACGATGATCGAGTCGTCACCGGTGGTAATGTCCCACGCCTCCGGCGCGTCCATGTCTTGGTCGTTGGCCTGATTCAGCGCCCACTGCTCCGAGAAACGTGGGTCGTTGGGAATCAACGAAAGCTCCGCCCGGATGATCGCATCCGACTCGGCGAACTTCACCTCGGGCAGCTTCGCTAGCGCATTAGCCAGGTCGAGGACCTCGAAGCCGTTCTTGGAGGCGGCGCGCACGCGGTAAACACCGGCCAGGCCCGCGAAATCGCGCTCCTCGATTACCCCGTTCACCCGGTCGTCCAGGATTCTCTCGGCCGCCTGCGGGGCAATATCCTCGTGGAATCCGACCAGTAGATGTTGCGTGATGATGAGCGGCTGGCTGCGGCTGTCGATGAACACCGGCGATACGAAAGTCAAGTCCTTTGAGTCGGCCACGGACGCAACCAGCGCTTCAACTCCGGCTGCGCTACGAATGTCCTGCGGCGTCCCCGCAGTTATCCATCCCTCGACGGCTGACGGCTGGAGACTCTTAGCGTCAACTCCGTAGCGGGCGAGTCGATCCGCCGGCGATACACCCGTATTGGTGTCCACAGTTAAAACGGCGAAACGCGCGTAGTCGAGGCCGAGCGGCCTTTGCTGGTCGAAATAAGAGTAGTAGTAATTGGAAACCTCGTCTGCCTGCGCGGTCGAAACCGCAACCACGACCAAGGCAACAGCGCAAAACGCAAGTGTCCACCGAGTCTCGGTGATCATCAGATACTCCTTTCTCCACCCCAGCTTCCTGTGGAATACGACGCCGTTCCATCCCCTTGACACGTGAAGTGAGTGTCCACGCCTTCGTTCACCCTCCTACCCACGAGTTCCAGGTTACCCCATCAGCCGATTAGAATCAAGACGATGTGTACGTCCGACCAACGATCTCAGGCGTTAGGGTGCGCCCCCCACCCCGATCGCCGGC
>JAUWNF010000280.1 GCA_030612785.1 Phycisphaerales bacterium | reverse complement strand
CTGTTCGTCGCCGACGACCTTCTTCACCGTCTCCCGGATGTACGGGCTGTCGATCTGATAGCGCGCCCCGTCCACTGTGTACTCCTGCCGGATCTGTTCGGGAATGTCATTGAGCGTCCCGATCTTCTCCGGCAGGATCAGGTAGCGAATCGCGGATACCTCGACGTCCACCGCGTAGGACACCGCCGCCTTGCGGCCCGCCGGGACCGTACCGAGTTCAAAGCGGGCGCACCGCTGGCCCCAGCGGTCGGCGACGGTCTCCGTCGGCGACGTGGAGAACCTGACCTCCGAGCGCAACCGTTGGTTGGGGAGATTGTCCGGTAGGGCCACATTCACCGTGAGGTCCCGCACTTCGCCCGGGCCATAGTTCGTGAGGGACCACAGACACTCGACTCGCGCCGTGCGAGTATCCGTCAGCCGGTACCTCGGGGTGTCATCGAGAACCAGCCGGTAGAGCTTGCGGGTCTGAAAATCCACGTTCCACAGATGGTCTCCGAGCCAGGCCAGCCCTGCCGCGTAGGGACCGGGAGCTTCCACAATCGCCACCACCATCCCGCTCTCCGGCTCGACCATGTACAGCTCGTCCTTGATCCGGTTTGAGACCCATAGGTATTTGCCGTCATAGGTCATGCAGGTGCAGGCGCTATCGGGCACGGCAAAGTAACCCAGGATGGTCCCGTCGTCGGGGTGGACTTTGTAGATTCGCCGGCTCTTTCTTTCGAGCAGGTACAACACGCCGTCGGCATAGGCCAGCCCGGTCGTCCGCGTCCCCGGGGCCTCGAAGTGGTGCTCGACCATGCCGCTTGCCGGATCCAGCGCGTATACCATCCCGGTATGATCGTCCGCGACGAACAGCTTGCCCCCTCCGTAGGCCAAGCCGTGCGGCTTGAGCGTCGGTGCGTCCCAAGTGCGTCCGGTCGCACCGTCGGCCGGATCGAGCGCGTACACCTTCGCCGCGCGCCAGTCGACCACGAACAGGTGCTGCCCGTCAGACGCCAGCCCGGCGGGATACTTGCACGGAAGATCGAAAGAGGCCTGCACGTCCCCCGGCGCCGCAGAGGCGGTCGGGTTGAACCAAGCGGCCCCCAGGACCGCTACCATGCATACTGCTCGCGTAAGCGCCGTCTTCATGTTCTGCCTCCTTGATGTCTACTGCGTCCACACGCCGGAGAAGACCTCCTCCGCCGGTCCGGTCATCAGCAGGGCTTCGGCTTCCCGCTCGATCACCAGGTCGCCACCGGGCAGGTGAACGGTGGTGGGGAACGAAGTTAACCCACGCTGAAACGCGCCGTCGGCCACGGCGCAGGCGCCGGTACCGCAGGCCTGCACCGCGCCACTACCGCGCTCCCACGAAATCATGGCGATCTCAGACCGCGAATCCACCTTGGCGAAGTGAACGTTAATACGCCCGGGAAAACACTCGTGGTTCTCCAGGACCGGACCGTCGGTGGCGAGATTAACGTCTTCAAAGTCCCGCACGAACACCACCAGGTGCGGGTTCCCCGTCGATACGAACGTGCCGCGCAATTCGCGTCCGTTCACCACGAAGGGCTCGTCGATGACCCGGCGCCGCCCGGCGAAGGCGGGCAGGTCTCGCGGTACGTAGTCGGTCGCCCCCATCGCGACGCGAACCGCGACCACCCGATCGCGCTCCAGGAAGCACTCGGTTGAGCGAACGCCGCAATCGGTGGCGACGCGGATGAGCGGCTCACGGCATAGCCCGCGCTCGTAAGCGTACTTCGCCACGCAGCGCAGCCCATTGCCACACATGGCGCCCCGCGAACCGTCGGCGTTGTAGATTTCCATGCGCACGTCGGCGTCATCGGCAGGGCCGATCAGGATCAATCCGTCGCTACCGATCCCGCGGTGACGGTCCGACATCGCGCGGGCGAGACTCGCCGGATCACTCACGTGCTCCTCGAAGCCGTTGACCAGCACGTAGTCATTGCCCAGGCCGTGCATCTTGATGAAACGCATGACGCGCCTATCCGGCATTACTCACGCCGCGAAGTACAGGCCGGTGTACACCTTGGGATCGATGAGCAGGCCTCGGGCGCCCGCGTTTTGCAACCACGTCGCCGCCTCGGCAAGCGGAACCTCGTGGACTTTGATTCTCTCATGACCCACGCCGCCTCCGGAGCTTACCCAGCGCACCCCGACGGCGCGGAAGAAAGTGATGACCTCCGTGCTCAGGCCCGCCGACGGCGGCCCTTCGGTAAGGTAGACCATCTGTGCCGCCTCGTAGCCGGTCTCTTCCAGCAGTTCCCGGTGGGCGGCTTTCGCCAGGGCTTCGCCCTCTTCGCCGCAAATATCGCCGGCCAACCCGGCGGGAAGTTCGATCACCGATTTCCGCACCGGTTCGCGGTATTGCTCGGTCAGGATCAGCCGACCCTCGTTGGTGACGGCCAGGACGGCCACAATACCGGTGGCGTTGGCCCGCTCGGCGTACTCCCACCCGTGGCGGCGCATCAGGCGAATATGTTTGCCCTCCGCCAAAATCTGTTCCTCGGCGGTTCCACTCATGACTGGAGCGCCCTTTCTCCGCGTTAAGCTCGCGTGCTATGCTCCGGCTGCCGGCGGCGCGTGTCAAGCGGGGCGCACCCACTCCTGAGGTAGTATAAGACCTGTGGAAATTTGTTGGGGGCATCCACGCGTTCCTAAGTTATTTTTGGCTCATCCGGATCTTGCGTGCGCAGCCGTAACTCGCTGTCGCTCCACAGGTTCGGACATCGCACCGGCGGCTTGACAACCGCTACTTCTGAATGGGGTAGGTCTCGAAGCTCTTGATTTCGGCGGGGTCTTTCCGGTGGCCGGTGGAGAACCACAGGTAGTAGCGCGGCGGCTCGAAATGGAACTCGGAAGTGAACGGTTCCTGAAAGCGCTCACCGACCAGGTCCTCCCTCACAAAGAACGCATTCATGCCCTTGATGCTGCAACCCACCAGGCAATAGCCCTTCTCGCGACCGAGCAACTCGAATGATTTAAGACTGGCACCGAAGTTGCGGGTTTCCTGCCAGACCCACTTCGGATCATACTCCTGTTTCCATTCCGCGCGCGGGCCCATTCCGGCGTTGTACTCGATGACCACTACCTTCGGGCGATAGTCACACAGCGCCCGCCACATCCAGTAATCGTTGCCATCGATGTCAACGCTCAGCAGGCTGAACTCGGCGGGCACGTTCAAAGATTGGAAGGTGTCCTGAACGTTCTCCGCGTCGATAAACGCCTGCTCGACCTGCAACTGCTCGCGCCGGATCAACTCGGCACACCGGTCTTTGATTTTGCCGATGTTCTCCGCGCTGCCGTCGATCCAGGTCCCCTGCCATCCCTCCATGAGCAGACCCAGGCTATTGTTCTCCACGCCGTCCCCGACACCGAACTCGACAAAACGCCGATCGACGTTGCCGATCCGCCGCATGATCTCCGCGATGATGCCGTCTTCATCATTCTGTGAGTAGACGCGGTAGCCGTGAGGAACCAGGGACTTGGGGTCCTGATAGCGCGGTTCCGTGCGCAGCGCGTAGGCGTAATAGAGCTGCGACGCAAGGTACTGGAGGCTGTTGCCGGTCAGACGCTGCTGCTCGAAGAACTGAGTCGTTCCGGGATCGTCCATTGTGTTGCTTCCTGGGCATTGCTCGCCGCAGACGGTACCAGCGTGTTTATCGGCCTCTATCCGCGAGCGGGGCCAACCCATTCCCACCATACCCACCCGCTGCCGCTGTTGCCCTAAAGCCCATTGAGGATCGGGGCCGATAACCTCCGGGAACGCCCGACGGCGGCGATCACGGCTCGATAAGCGTTCTTTCGAAGCTATCGATTTAGTCGTCCATGGTGATCCCCAGTGTAACGTCACCCCTTGTGGGTGACGAGAAACGAGGCTGCGCCGCCCACAAGGGGCGACGCTACAGATTAAATCGACAGCCTGTTTCGGTGGCGATCAGAGGGAGACCGGTGGCCCCAGCAAGTGTATCTTCGCCTGGTAGAGAAGCGTCCCACGTATTCGCTGAATCCAACAAGTGGGAAGACTGCAAGCTGGTCTGCCCCCGGGCCGACGTGGTGCTGGACTGCGGCGCCAACGTGGGCCAGACCGCGCGCAACCTCCGGCAGGCCTATCCCCAGGCGACCATCTACTGCTTCGAGCCGGTGCGTAGCGTCTTCGAGCAATTGCAAGCCCGGGCCGACGAGCTGCGTATCCACCCGGTTCCCGCGGCGGTATCTAACGAAAACGGGTGGGCGGACATCCACCTGACGGCTTCGCCGGAGTCCAACTCGCTGCTCGGCTTCCTCGAGCACGACAACCCCCTCGCCGGACCTCACCGAATCATTGGCCACGAAAGGGTCCGCGTATGTCGGCTGGACGACTGGTGTGACCGGAACGGGATCGATCCGCGTCGCGTGGGCGTCCTCAAGATGGATGTACAGGGTAACGAGTTGGAGGCCCTCAAGGGGGCCGTCCGCATCCTGCGAACCGTGACCATCGTGTTGTTGGAGGTCGCCTTCGTACCGTACTACGAAGGTGGTCCGCTCATCGGCGACCTCGATTGCTTTATGCAGGTCCACGGGTTCAAGCGGAGCGCGTTCTACCCATCGGTCTACCCGGACATCTGGGCCGACGCGATGTACGTGCCGGACCACATACCTGCCTGTGCGTGTCTGCCTGTGCGTGTACGCACGCAGACAGGTACGCACGCAGACAGGCGGGCACCGGGAGCTATGTCTTGACGCTTGATGAAGTGACCGATCAGTTAGCGGACGTCCTTGGCACGGGCCGGAAGTATCACTTCATCGAGCAAGCCCATCGGGTGCTCGCGCAGGTTCCCGCCGCCCCCCGGCTGGCGGAGATGACCCTGCGGACCTTGCTGGAACTCGGGTGGGGCGGACCTGCACGCGAGTTGCTCCAATTACGTCCGGAGTTGGGCCAAGTCCGCCGGCGGCATCCCGAGCTTGAAGGAGCATTGACCGACGCGCCCAACGGTCGCGTGCCCTGGGCCCAGCGCGAGGAAATCTTTCGTGGCAACGTCGCCGTGTTGTTGCGGCATCGCCCGCACCTGCGAGAGTTGGTGGAGTCCCTGCCGCAGGCGCTTACCGGCGTGCACCTCTACCGTACCCTCGAGGGGCATTATCAGATCTCGCGGCGGCGTCCGGGGCAGCTTCGCGAGTGGCTTGGCAGCCTGCCCGACGAGGGTGACGGCACGGCGCTGGAGCTTCCTCCCTGCCTGTCGCTCGGCAGACAGGCACGGGGGCAACTCGGCGCGACCGCGGTGGTCGGTGTTCGCACGGGTGCGGTGCTGGAACGTGTCTACCAAGACTCTCACCACCTGCTGCTCACCTACAGTCACCCGCTCTACATAATCGAGCCGGACCCGATCCGGTTTGGGGCTTGGCTGCACTGCGCGGACCAT
>JAUWNF010000620.1 GCA_030612785.1 Phycisphaerales bacterium | reverse complement strand
TGGCGGGTTAGGGGCTGGCGGTTTAATCGGTCGCGGCACCCGTTGGGGGGGGCGCACCTGGTTTTTTCGCCACCCACATGGGGTGACGCTACATCTGAGGCCGTCACGAATCACTAAACCGACAACCCCTGTATTGCTAATACCCTCCCCAGTACCTCGGCATAAGCGCGCGGCCGGTTTAGACCGCGACCTCGGCACAGCCAAGAAGAACACCCGTCCGATATGGCTAGAATCACCGAAACCGAAACCAGGAATGTGTTCCTGTCTCAACTGCCGAGCGCGCACCCGGCTGTTACGACCCGAGGGGGTGCCCACCGGCCCCAGGCGCATCCGGCCCGGCGTATTCGACCAGTATGCCGCCAACCCGCAGCCGAGGCAGAAGACGATCTACGAAGATCGCCACGCGCGCCCACGCCGCCATTCGCGGGGGCCGATAACCTTCCTTACGGACCATTGGATCCTGCCCCGCAACGAGTTCGTAGGCGCAGAGAACATCGGAATAGAACAGAAAGGCCAACGCTTGAATGCGCTCCACGCGCTTCACCTCGCCGACTCCGCGAGCCAGCCAAAGGTATTCCGTCACGTCAATCCATGGGCCCCAGCGAAGACGGATGTGCGTCTCGGCGGCGAGTCGCAGACACACCTCGTAAACCACTCCATCCGCTTCAATGGTTTCGTATCCCTCCATGCGTATGGTGCGCTTGGCCGTGCCCGTCCGCAGAGGATGACCCCATCGGTCGTACACGCGGAGCCCAGCCTGAAAGACCGCCGCCTCGTTCGCGTAGATCGTCGGAGGTAGATAGACAAGCGGAGGGTCAAACTCCATGAGTACGCCCAGAGTGCAACCTTTGTCCGACACGGGCCAGTCCAGGTGTTGCACCGGCTCCGCCTCCCCCGGTGCGGCGATGAACTGCGCCAGATCATCCACGTCCCGATCAACAAATACGCCGTCGCCCAGCCCGCACGGGTTCAATTGCCGCGCGAAGGGCGTCACTGCCCCGTCGGGAAGCCGCAGATTGCGCCGGAGGTAAGCTCGACGGTAGTGCGCTGACGCGGGGAAATACTCAGTGAGAGTAAACGTGGCAGCCGACTGGACTTCGCGCACCGACTCCATCGAAGGCCGCCAAGTCGGCAGACATCCCATTGCCGGACCCAGGAGCCCGATGAGCAGCAGCCTTGCACACCGTACCTGTTGCATACCTTATTATCGTTCCCGAGGGTCGTCGCGTTTGCCTGCAGCCACCGAGCAGTAGTTATGGAATAGGGGGCACTACTCCCGAACCGCGGGCGTGATCTGCAGCTTGATCTCCTGCTTGTCGCGGAGCACGACGATCTCCACCGGTTCGTCGGACTTGACGGCGCCGAGAACGTTGGAGTAGTCCTGGAGGCTCCTGATCTCCTGGCCGGCGAACTTGATGATGACGTCGCCGGCTTTGAGGCCGGCCTTTTCGGCGGGGCTGCCGCCCTGCGTCCCGCTGATCTTCATCCCGGGAACGTCGCCGGCGGCGAAGTCGGGGATCATGCCGGTGAAGGCGCGCCGGTGCTCACCGCCGCCTTTAGGTGTCGCCCGCTTGACTTCGGCGTATGGTGGCGGGTTCGCGCTGCGCGCGAGATCGGCGACGAGGTCTTCGCCAAATCGGCCGATCTGTTCCAGCCCTGAATAGTTCAGCGTGTCGGCATCGTCGGTCGGCCGATTATAGTCGTCGTGCACGTCGGTGAAGAACGCCACGATGGGAATCCCCGCCGGATAGAACGCGGTCGTATCGGTCGGCAGATACGGGTCGTCCTGGAGGGTGAGATTAAACGGTTCGAGGATGTTGATCTTCTCCACCCAGCGCCGCCATTGCGGCGAGGAACCCAGCCCCTGCAGAATCAGCCGCCCGTTGCGCAAACGCCCCACCATGTCGAAGTTGACGTAGACTTTGATGTACCCCAGCGGACAGGGCGCGTGCTTGGCGAAGTAAGCTGAGCCGATGATGCCAATTTCCTCGCCGGACCAGCAGGCGAAAATGATCCCGCGCTGCGCGCCCTGGCCGCCGTCATTCTTCCGCGCGTCCGCCAGCGCGGCGGTCAGTTCCAGTACGGTGGCGACCCCCGAGGCGTTGTCGTCGGCCCCGTTGTGGATTTGGCCTTCCTCGCCGGCGTGGGCCCGCGAGCCACCGGCCTGGCCACGCCCGATATGGTCGTAGTGCGCCCCGAGCGCAATGTACTCGTCCGCGAGTTCGTCCTCGCCCCGGGCCGGCAGCAGGCCCACTACGTTGCGACAGCGCCCCTCGATACGTTCCAACTGCACATGAAGGTCCAGGAGCGTCACCTTAGTTCGCACCACCTCGGCGGCGAGCGATTGGTCCCCATCGAGTACGTTCTGCAGCGCCCCGATGCTCTGCCCCAGTTCGGACAACAGACGGTCCGCCAAATCTGGGGTGATCGAAGCCGCAATGATGCCCGCATCACTTCCCGCGCGCGACAAGGGGAGCAACTCACCGGCGCCAGGCGTGTTCGG
>JAUWNF010000564.1 GCA_030612785.1 Phycisphaerales bacterium | reverse complement strand
TTGGTCCTGAGGGAGGCAGAATGCCGATAAGGCGGGGTATGTCACGACGCTCGGTGACGTCTCGACCAACACAGTTCAAGGAAGGTGCACGATGACGATTAAACGAAGCCTCAGTCGACGATGTTCTACGGGTCTGTTGAGCCTGGGGGTGATCTTGGCGGCGACGGGTTGCACTTTTGACACGAGCGGCCTGGCCCCGGCCGGATTCCGGATAAACTGCAGCGCGGACGTGTGGGATTGCCCGAAGACCAGCACACCACCGAGCTTCACTCTGAGTGGGGCCAACCCGAACATCAGCAAGTACATCAAGCGCCACAACTTCTGGAAAGTGAAGAGCACGCCCCACCAAGTCTACTGGAACAGACCGATCTTCGTCCATAACCCGGGTCCCACCGAACTGCCCGGGTCCACCATGGTCATGACCGGAGTCACCGAATGGAATGACCATTCCGCGACGTTCATGACCGTCACGCTAAGCGAGGAGGTCGCGGGGATCTATGTGGCGTACGATTCCCGGGCGAACCCGAAGCCGTCCTGGCTGTTGGACCCGAACAGGTATCAGAAGCTGAGCAAACCGGTGCTCATCACCATGACGACCAACAACGGGAAGGACTTCGTCGGGCTCGATGTGTACTTAGCCAAGAACGTGACGGCGAAAGGCGCAAAACTGGCGTTGCCCGGCAACAGCCATGGCGGGGTAGGCTGGCAACAGATCACCAAAGGCGCCCCGGCGATGTACGTGGTTTTCGTCAAGCCCAAACCGCAACCCGATTGCACTAAAGGTAAATACAAAACGACGCACCATGTGGACGACTGCTACGTCTACTGGTCGGACGAAGAGGCGCAAGCAATAGCTGCCGCCAAGTCCGCCACGACCACCGAGTGCCAGCAATGGTACCCTAACGACGTCTGCAAGGCGCCCGTATGCAAGAATGCGGGCTGGGAGATTGCGTGCGAAATCGATAACACTGTCTACGGATGCACTTTCTGTCGCGCCATCGGCGGCGGGTTCGGGCACAACTCGGAAGTCTCCTTCTCATCCGCCACGTCGAAAGCCAGTGGAACCGTCGCCGACAGCAGCTTCAACAGCACGATCACCGGGGAGCTGCTCTTCGACTACAAGACCGATGCGCTGGGCGCCATGGACGTGATGCGCGTCAACCGGATGGGCCTCGACGTGGCATCGTTCGAGACGGAACTCGGTGAATTCAGCGACATCAAGGTGGCCCTGAAGGCCCCGACGGCGGCCAAGTGCCAGGACTGGCCCGCCCCCGTAGCCACGCCGTGCCATTGGTATCAAATCCCGGCGGGCTAGTTCTGGACCACGGAGAGCTGCCGCATCGACGGTGACCCCGTCGCGTTCTCAGCGAACAGCGATCGGGTAGTCGACATCTACCTCGACCCCGTCACCCACACGTTCACAATCGGCGGTAATCTAACCAGCACGGCTAAAGTAGACGGCGAGGAGTTCGATATCGACGTGACGCTCAACCTGGTGGGCCAAGTGGTCAACTACGCCCCCAACGCGGCGGCCGGGTACGAAGGTGACGACCAGGCCGAGTGCTCCGACGAGACCAACAAGTCGGCGATCTACCTGCACGCCGGCAGCTCTTTCGATGTCGACGATGGGGCGCTGCCTGGCGGCAGCTTCGAATGGTACGAAGACTACGGATTGGTGACCGAAACCCATTGGGGCACGGGGCAGACCTTGACCATCGGAGCCGGTCAGCTCGGCTACGGTGTGCATAACATCACGCTGGTGGTCACCGATAGTCAGGGCGTTCTGGACACCGACACCATCAGCGTCACCGTGGCGGACACGGCACCACCGCTGCTCGAAGTCCCGGAAGATGTGGCAGTGGTGACCATAGCAGCGCCTCCGATCCAGGTCGACATCGGCGAGGCCTTCGCGGCGGATGAGTGCCTGCCGATCCCGGACGATGCGATCACCAACGATGCCCCGACCGACCTGCGCTTCGGCGCGGGCGAAACGCTAGTGACCTGGACGGCGGACGACGGGAGAGGCAACATTGCCACCGGCGTTCAGCGGGTCGTAGTCAATGCGGGAGGCGGTCCCACCTCGATCTTCGACGCCATCCGGGAGGGCATCATCGAGCTCCAGGTGGCCCTGGGCCACGCCCACGAAGAGGTCTCCCAGTGCAGCCCGGCGGAGGCGTGTGAGGTGGACTTGGGCTACCTTGTCGAGTCGTTCGACGGGCTCATTATGATGACCCGCGACGCCATGATGATGGCCCGCAGCGCCATGGAGGAGGAAGGAAGCGAGGCGGATGAGGAATTGGCCATGATCCTGGCGGATCTGGAAGCTGCGCGGATGGCCCTCCTGGAAGCCGCCGCGTGTCTGGACGAGTCGAAGGCTGAAGATGCGGATACGGAGGCGCTGCGCAACCAGGCGGCCGCCCGCATTGCGGAATCGGAGGCGATTCTGAAGGATGCCGCCGCCGAGGCGGCTGCAATGGATGAAGATCCGGGCGAACCCGGCGCCGGCGAAGATGATGTCGGCGGATCGGACGAGCCGTCCGGTCCTGGTGAGGAGCCTGCCGGGCCTGGTGAGGATGAGGTTGGGGGAGCGGAACAGGTCGGCGGTGGGGGAACCGGCGGCCAGCGCCGGGGATTGTGTGGTACGGGGACCATCCTGATGTTCATGAGCTTGCCATTGCTGATCCTTTGGAAGGTTCGGCTGAGGTTCTGAGTGATGCGCCGGTAGGAGGTCCGAGACATGCAACCGTGTCCACTCATCTTCGAGCCGCTCTTCAAGCCCAAGATCTGGGGTGGGCGTCTCCAGGCGGCCCGCCTGCACAAGTCCCTACCGCCGGACGTGGCGGACGGCGAGTCGTGGGAAGTAGCCGATCTGGAGGAGGGCCATTCCGTGGTCCCTGCCGGGCCGCCACGCGTCAAAACGCT
>JAUWNF010000506.1 GCA_030612785.1 Phycisphaerales bacterium | reverse complement strand
TTTCGGGTGTTTCTCCCGATCGTGTTTCTGTTGCTCGGGGTCGTATTCCAATGCCTGATCACGCAGGGCGCTGAGCGTGGCCTCGTGCTTGGGTAGATTATCCCGTAGTGGTGCAGCCTTCGTTGTCAGCCACGTCTCCATGGCTTCGATCTTCTCGGGAGGGGCGGGCCAGAGATCGTCGGCAGCAGCTTTCGCGTCGGCCAGGCGTTTGAGGTCCGCAAGCCGGATGATTTCTTCGTAGCGCTGATCGGCGAGTACACGCTGCATCCTCTCGCCCTCACGAGCCGCAACGGCGTCGGCCTCCCGCTGCTCGGCCAGCACGCGCTGCCGGGACTCGGCGTCCCTAGCATCTTCCGCCCTAAGGTACTGGAGTGTGGTACCCACCAGCCCTGCCACCAGTACCAAGAAGACCGCTGCAACGGCCGTCACAAACCCACGGTTTCGCCGGACGAACTTCTTGACGCGATAGGCGGTACCCGGCGGGCCGGCTACGACCGGCTCGTGGCTGAGGTGCCGGCGAAGGTCGGCGGAGAAGTCGGTGGCCGACGCATAGCGCCGGGTGCGGTCTTTCTCCAGCGCTTTCATCGTTACCCAGTCCAGGTCGCCGCGCAGGCGACGCGTCAGTATGTCCGGGCTGGTATGACGATTGCGGGCGACGGTCGTCGAGTCGGTGTCATCGTCGCCGCTCTCGTAGGGTCCGCCACGCGGACCATCGGTGGCGGACTTCGACGTATCGGTCCGCACGGCGGACCCTACGCGGGTGCTCGGCTTGGGCGGCTCCTCCTCGCGGATGATGCGGCGGATTTCCTCGAAGGCCGCGCCCAGGAGTGATTTCGGATCAAACGGCAGCGCGCCGGTGAGAAGCTGATAGAGCACCACGCCAAGCGAGTAGATGTCGCTTCGCGTGTCTACGTCCTGGGCGGTCATCTCCGCTTGTTCCGGGCTCATGTAGGCCGGGGTGCCGATGAGCTCGCCCTGAGCGGTGAAGAGCGTGGCCTCGGTGAGTCGCTGCTCGGTCGCCTTGGCCACGCCGAAGTCGATCACCTTGGCGACAGACTTGCCCTCCTTGAAGGCCACCAGAATATTGCTGGGCTTGATGTCGCGATGGATGATACCCTTCTGGTGGGCGTGGTGCACCGCCTCGCACACATCCATGAACAACAGCAATCGATCTTCGATGTTGAGCTTGTGGCGGTCGCAGTGTTCGGTGATGGGCACGCCGGCCACGTGCTCCATCACAAAGTAGGGGCGGCCTTGCTCGGTAGTTCCGGCGTCGAAGACCTTGGCCACGCCCGGGTGGTCCATCAGGGCGAGTGCCTGCCGTTCCGACTCGAACCGGGTGATGACCGCCTTCGAGTCCATGCCCGGCTTGATCAGCTTGAGCGCCACACGCCGCCGGATGGGCTTGGTCTGTTCCGCCAGATAGACGACACCCATGCCGCCCTCGCCGAGTGTTTCGAGGATCCTGTATGGACCGACGGTGCCGTGAGCGGGCGGCGGTTGCGCAGGGACCGTCTCGGTGGGCCGGGGGGGATTGGCTTCGGTCGAACTGTCGTCGCCACTCGGCGGAAGTTCGTCACTCATTGGCAAGACTCGCGCAGTTTCCGATGGTCAGTTCACAAGAGGCCCGATCATCATAGCCTCCGTACCGGCGGGAACAACTTGTCGCGGAGGAGGCGCCAGGGCGAAGCGCGTCGTGCTGACGGCCCTCGGTCACCACGGCACCACCGGGCAGCACAGGTAATCGACCGGTCGTTACGTATGTGCTGAGGGCGTCGGCCATGGTCTTGGTGGGGTTGAGGCCGCGAAGTCGCAGCGTGCGGTACACACTCATCAAGACCGCCTGCGTGGCCGCGCCGCCGGCGACTTCCCTCGCTCCGTAGCGATCGGCGACCTGGACGGCGACCAGGTGCCCGACCTGGCCGTGGCGAACACGTACAGCGATAACGTCTCGGTGCTGCTGCATCTGTTCCCGGACTGCAATGGCAACGGCATCCTGGACGCCTGCGACATCGACTGCGGCCCGGCGGGGGGGCCGTGTGACGTGCCGGGTTGTGGGCAGAGCGCGGACTGTAACGGCAACCGCCTGCCCGACGAGTGTGAGGCAATCACGCCGGGAGACTTCGACGCTGATGGCCAGGTCGATCTGGACGATTTCGCGGCGTTTGCCACGTACGTGGCCGGTCCGGGGGAAGCGCCACTCGCATCGCCCGAATGTCTGGACGCCGTGTTGACCGCCTTCGACTTCAATGGCGACGGCGACGTGGACCTTGCCGACTTCGCCACGTTCCAGGCGGCCTTTACCGGCCCATAGGTTTCGGGCGGGGGACACCAGTGTCGCAGTACGCTGTACGGCCTCGACGAGATGGTCCACCTGGCATAGAATCAGCGGGAGGCTTCCGATTCCATGAAATTCATCGTCAATCTTGACCGTGACGAAACCGGTATGATCGTCGCGGAGTGTCCCGCGATCCCGGGCTGTGTCTCGCAAGGAAAGACGGAGGCGGGGGCCCTGGCCAATATTCGCGAGGCCATCGAGGCGTGCCTGGAAGCACGGGCCGCCAACGGGATGTCGCTCACCGTGGCCACCCGGGAGGTCGAGGTTAAAACCTGATGGCTCAGTTGCCGGTGATTTCGGGCGCGAAAGTGGTGCGCGCGTTTGAAGAAGCCGGATGGAGGTAGGATCGCCAGCGTGGTAGCCATGTCGTAATGCTCAAACCGGGATGCAACGTGAGTTTATCGGTTCCTCAACACCGCGAAATTGCACCAGGCACGCTTCGAGCGCTGATCCGCTCGGCGGGCATGACCGTCGATGAGTTCGTCGCCCTGCTGTGATCGGCACATCCCTGGCAACGTCGATGACCGCCCGCCGGACCACGGGATCGTTCTCGTCAAGATGCTTGAGCAGCCGGGAAAGCGCGACCGATTCCCGCACGAACTTCGGCTGCCAATACTTCCGGTCCTTCCAGAACCGCGGCCCGAGATCGGGTCGCAAGTTCAGGCACACCCGCTCCACCACGTAGGCCCGGAACGTCATCATCAGGCCGGGCGTGGTCGGTGATTCGTATTGCCTGTTTGAACCGGACATGCTTCGACATCTGCTCCGGATGACTCACCGCAGAGGGCACCAGTGCCGCTGGCGGCCGCCGAGATCGCAGAGAGGTGATACTGAATCTAGTATGAATATGCCGATATATAAGGTGTTCCAGCATGGAGGCGTAGCTCATGAGGACACCTTTGACGGTGACGCGGGTTGGTGCGGTGAAGGAGTTGGCTGCCGCTTTGCGTCGAGAGAAACGGTCGG
>JAUWNF010000584.1 GCA_030612785.1 Phycisphaerales bacterium | reverse complement strand
AAACATCCCGTTCGTCGTAGAAGTCGATTCGCCCGGCACCGAGTTCACCGCGTTGGCTTCCGGGAAGCGCGCTCATGATGAAAGTCGCGTTAGGGAAGTCACCGTTGACCGTCTCGAGCATAAGGCCTTGGTCAAACCAGCTCCCGCTGAGTATACCCGTTCCGGCGTGGTAGGTGAACAAGGGCGTGCTTCCGGCGTCGGCCGGATCGACAAACGATGCGGTAGTGATCGGTCCGGCCTGCGCAGCCGCAGCCATCAACGCCCCCACTAATCCAGCATAGCGCTTCATGATTGATCTCTCCCTCAGTTTTTGGGGCAGGAAAACCACTCTCCCTCTCGCTCCGGGGCGCCGTATACCGTGGGGACCCTCCCCTCCTTCGTCTAGTGGGGTGGGGCCGTTTGGGGCATAGCCAAGCACGCCGGACAGAACCGGGACTGTGATACCCTCTCCCCTACAGCCTCTGGCATTCCTGTCAAAGCGGTTGTACAGATCTGACAGCTTCTCAGTGGCAAACCTCCTTTCTCCTGGACACGAATTTCCCCTCCGTCAGCCGCAGGCAGATCACACCGCCTTCGGCGGGAATCCTCCCATACGCGACAGAACGTACAACCACACCGTCTCTCTCCCTCTACAAGCAACGCCTGCGCTCGGCGCGCTCGCGTGGAAGCCAAATAAAGCTTCAGATTCTCCGCTCCGCCTTCGTGGCCTCAACCCGACCAGAACAATCGCCGACGCCCTCAAAACCCACCTCGCCACCGGTCAACTCTCGCCCCTACCAAACGCCGCCATTGCAAACAACTACTGAAGGCTTACGTTCCGTGAACTTGTGTCCGCTGTTTCGCCACGCATCGGAGTGTCTGGAGTCCTTGAACGTTGGCCGGAGATCAGTCGCCGGCTTGCCGCCCCACCCGTCGCCCTTCCAGAAGACGCGGGTGACCTGAACGTGGACCTTGATGAAGAGGGCCGGTTGAATATCAGGATCGCCACCGCCGACGGCCGCGAAATGGTCATGGAACTCCAAACGAAGATCGCCGTCAGCGAGGAGGAGATTGCCGCGCAAGGCCCGATCAGCGTCACCACGCAGGGCGGCGAGATCACTGTCACCGTAGAAGCCGAAGAGATCGAAGAGGACGAGTAGCGGACACTTCGCACCAACTGGTCGAGTAACATATAGAGAACCGCGGGCGGCCGCCTCCGCCTGCGGTTTTCTGCGCCAGGGTCTACGACCAGAAGACCCAGTCTTCGTACACGAACACGTAGACGTACAGGGCCAGGTTGGTGATCCCGTGGGTCACCATCAGGCACATCAGGCTCTTTTTCCAATAGAAGAGCAGGTTGTAGACCACCCAGCACAGGATGCCCACGCCCCACTGCGGGTGCTCCAGGGCCGACATCAGCGAACACAGGATAAACGACATCCAGGTAAACTTGCCCAACGGTACGCTTTCAAAGTCGTAGCGATCGATCAGCAAGCGCAAGATGAAAGCTCGCCAGAAGATCTCCTCAACGATGGGCACCACGGTGGCGGCCCCACCGATGCGCACGGTCAGAAACAGCCACAGGCCTACCCCTTGACCCACGTAATCGCGCGGGTCGTAAAATGCGTCCGGCTTGGCGTCGGCAAACGGCTGAAAATACCAACTCTGTGAACAGAACCAGTGGTGACCTATTACCCACCCATAGGCAACCGCCAAGCCGACGACGATGGATGGAATCCAATGCACTTTGCCCAGCGGCGGGAAGTACTTCCAAAACACCAACGCCACCGCTAACGAGCCGAAAATGCGAACCGCGTAGGCGTAGTGCAGATATTTGGGACCAAACCGGGCGCCGATCCCCATCAGCAGCAGAAAAGTAAAGAACGGCAGCACGTACGGTGCGTGCGGATACGTCTGGACGAACCGGTCCAGACGACTGGTCGCCGGGCGCTGCTGGTCAAGCTGCGGTGGCTCGCTCATGACCGGCATGATAGCGGGTAGGCAAGGGACGTTCAAAACCGGTTCATCCAGCGGAAGCGTACACCGGGTGGCCGGGCACGAGGCATGGGTGCCTATCGGACCTCCGCTCGGGCTACAAAACGCCCCCCCCTCCCACCTTCGCCGTCGCACCGACCCCCAGGCATGGGACGAGGGCCGATGCGACGGCGAAGGCGGAAGGGGCTGACAGGAGGCACTTCACAAGGATGTCCGAACCTGTGGAGCGACAGCGAGTTACGGCTGCGCACGCAAGATCCAGATGGCGGTTCAACACTTCGATCAGGTACCTCAAGCCAGACCTGTTGATCATCGACCACATGGCGATGAACCAGCTCCCCAAGCGTTCGGGCGAATACCTCTTCGAGATCGTCATGCGGCGCTACGAGACCCGCTCGATGATGATGACGTCGAATCGTCCCCTGGAGGACTGGGGCAAGCTGATCGGCGACGTGCCGGATGGTCTCACCGCCGAGCGCGTGGATGTCGATGTCAATGGGCATGGTAAACAGCGGGTCACCGAACAGTGAAAAACCAGTCGAGGTCGTGGTACGCTCCTCCTCCAGGATGGCCGGGGTAGGTCGCCCATTCCTCGTAGAGCCCATAAGTATCGCAGACGCTCTCGACGGCGCCCTGGAAATCAGGCACCGTGGCACAACCAGAAGGCGCCTGGCTGTCACCAAGCGTCGTGATCGTATCCGACACCGGTTGCTGATATCAAATTGCGAGGAGTGATGCATCGCCCGAGGTTCCGGTAGATTGGTTTTGGAAACAGAACCGAACACCGGAGGCCTCGAAGGATGCTGATCAAGACCGT
>JAUWNF010000289.1 GCA_030612785.1 Phycisphaerales bacterium | reverse complement strand
AGGCGTCTTCGGTGACCTAGACGGAGACGGAGTCGTCTGTCCCAACGATGCGCAACAAATGGAGGTGCTCAGCAGTGAGGAGCCCACTTTGGGCGATCCGTCCTATGTGATTGCTGCGGATCACGACCTCAACGGCATCATCGACGAGATCGATCAACAGGAGTTCGACACTTTGTACGGCGGGTTGCCCGATTGCAATCTGAATAGCGTGCCGGATGCATGTGATCTCCATAGCGGCACGAGTGTGGACTGCAACTTGAACAGCATCCCGGACGAATGTGAGGATCTGAGCGGGGGTGATTTCAACCGGGACGGGGACGTGAACCTGATCGATTTCGCGAGCTTTGTGGAATGCCTGGGTGGGCCGGATAGTCCCGCCAGCCCCCTGGAACCGCAATGCCTGGACACGTGCCTGGCGGCGTTCGACTTCGACGCGGACGACGACGTTGATCTGGAAGACTTCTCAGGGTTTCAGAAGGCGTTTACCGAGTAGGGTAGGTGGCCCATCTCTTCAGTCTGTAGCGTCACCCCTTGTGGGCGGCGCACCCTCGTTCTTCGTCACCCACAAGGGGTGACGCCACATGGGGGAGCCCACAGCGGTTTTGGGATCTAAGGAGGTTAGTCTTGGACGAGACGACACTAGCGGTCCTGGTCGGCACGGCGGCTTCGCTCGGCCTCGTTCACACGCTCACCGGACCGGACCACTACCTGCCGTTTGTGGCCATGTCGCGCATCGGGCGTTGGTCGCTGCCCAAGACGGTGGTGATAACCCTGGCCTGCGGAGTGGGGCACGTAGGCAGTTCGGTCGTTCTGGGGATTCTGGGGATCGCGCTGGGCACGGCGCTGGCCGGGTTGGAATGGTTTGAGGGCGTGCGCGGCGGGCTCGCCGGCTGGCTTCTGTTGGGGTTTGGGCTGGCGTATACGGTTTGGGGCATTCACCGGGCCGTTCGCAACCGTCCGCACACCCATTTGCACGCTCACGAAAGCGGCATCGTCCATGCGCACAGCCACGGTCACGTTGACGAACACACCCACGTACACGCCGACGAGGCGCGGGCGGGCGCGATGACGCCGTGGATTCTGTTCACCATTTTCGTCTTCGGTCCCTGCGAACCGCTGATTCCCCTGCTGATGTATCCGGCGGCCAAGTTGAGCTTCTGGGGTGTCGGTCTGGTGGTGTTGGTGTTCGGCATTGCCACGCTGGGCACCATGACGAGTATCGTGGTCATCGCGTACCTCGGCCTGAGCAAAGCATCGTTTTTGCGTCTGGAGCGCTTCGGCCACGTGGCGGCCGGACTGGTGGTTACCGCCTGTGGCGCCGCCATCAAGCTGGGATTCTGATCTTTCGGCGCGGGTAGGAGACCACATGCCCACGCCGATTCGCAAACCGTCAAGGAGCTCGGCTACCAGGTGCAACCCGACGGCGTCATCGGCTTCGACGGCGACAACACCTATTGGTCCGGAACGGGGCAGGACAACGTCTGGACCATGGATCTCGACCAATAGGAGCGGCGCGGTATTCGATTCTGGGTGGCACGGACTCTGGATCGATCCGACCGAAAGGAGGAACAATCCAGAGTCCGTGTGAAGCTGGTAGAGTCCGCCGACCGGCGGACGATCATCCTAGCCTCACCCGCCGCCGAAGAAGCTGAATTCCCGTAGTTCGGGGGCCAGCATCCGGTCGATCCGCGACTTGCAGATGCACAGGTGCGCTTTGGAGGCGAAGTCGAGCTTGCCGGTCTCGATCACGCCGCCCAGGTCCCCGCTGAGTTCCTGCAAAAGATGCTTCACCATCGCGTGCAGATCGGGAGAGAGGACCCAGTCGGGCGGAATGCGGACCAGCGGCTCCATGAGCCCGAGGTACTCACGCTGCAACGAGCGGCGGATGTCGGAGACGAACGGTTTGGCGTCGGTCCAGGTGCCCTTCTTGGCCCGGTCCACGTCGCAGATGTCGGCCCAGCAGGCCTTTTGGAGCCGCTGCAGGTACTCCGCGACGGTGAACTTGTTGCTGTCGGTGGTCTTCATCTCCGCGTCGTGGATGCGGCGCAGCGTGTTGGGATATAGCCGGTCGAAGAGATTCCACCATTGCAGGAGCCCGATGATACGATGGACGGGGAAGTCCATTCGGAAATCGATCCGCATTCCCTCGTGCCACCAGCGCGGCGGGGCCAGGTGGTTAAGCACCTCGGGCGGGAAGGTGAAGAACTCGTCGTTGAACAGGTGCTCCTCGATGAACGCCAGGGCGTCGCGTTGGAGCTTGGGGTCCACCAGCTCGAAGGGGGCCGGCGCGTCGGCGTCACCGCGATGACTGCGGTGGAAGTACTGCCCGCCGATGTACCGCCCGACATTGTCGAGCACCAAGGTCTTTTCGAACAGCAGTCTGCTGAAGCTACCCCGCAGGTGGTACCAACTCTCCCCGTCTTTCACCGCCCACTCGAGGATGTTGTCCATGCGGTTGTTGACCAGTTCCATGCGCGTCCGGGCCCATTCCACGGGGTCGGACCCCATGTCGAAGCGGACGACGCGCGGATCGGGAGAGAGCCAAGTAGCATCCTCGTCGGAGCCGTAGGCCAATTCCGGCTCGGTGCTCCGGCCGGCGATCTCGCGCAGCATGGCTTCTTCCCCGCTCGGCGGAGCCTTGAAGGGGAGGCCGGAATCCTTCGGGGGCGTTGGGACTTCGCCACCCGCCATCTCCACCGCCGCGCCCGATTCGAACATCTCCTTGAGCTGCGTTATTTTGTCGGGGGTTAGCTGATCGCGGAACTCCTTGGGAATGTTGTCCAGCATGGCTTTGATCTCGGCCGGTACCTCCGGCTCAGCGGCCTTGGCTGGTGCCTCCTTCGTCTTCTCCTCCTTCTCGCCTGCGTCCTTCTTTTTCTTGCCTTCGTAGGTTCCGTCAAACGGACGGTAACCGTATTCGATGGCCCAATAGTCGTAGGGGCCGATGGTCGGCGTGATGAAATGTCCTTCGACGGCGTCCTTGCCGGCAAAGAATAGTGCGGGGTTGTAATCCATCACCGAGCCGCAGGTCGCCTCGCCGGTGGTACGCCGCCGCCTGATCTCTTCGAGCGAGTAGATCGTGCTGGCCTTGAAGTTGTGCCGCAGGCCAAGCGTGTGCCCGACCTCGTGCGTTACGACTTCCTTAATGACATCGTAAAGGAACCGGTCGATGACTTCCTTGGGCTGTCCGGCGAGCGCCGCACCGGCGACCGCCATCTGATGCCTCATGCCCTCGGCGTAATCACAACAGTGCTGCCCGCGCTCGCGCATGCGTTTGCGCATGGCCTCACGGATCTCGGCTTCACCGTCCTCGCCGAAGATGAACGTCTCCCACTCGTGCGTGGGCCGTTTCCACTGCGGGAACTTCTCCAGGAAAGCCTGCAAGGCGGGGTCCTTCATCTTCATGGCCATGGCGGTGGAGGGCAGCATCTGCCGGGTCTCCTGCTCGAAGTACCGTACCATAGCGTCGTCGAAGATGATGTCCGCGTCGTAGATTTGTCCGGTGAAAGGATTGCCGCGGTGCGGTCCCATGGCGAAGCCGGCTCCGGCGACGATCCACCGGAAGAAGCTGTAACGCATGTCCTCGGGGTCCAGGTCCTTCCACTCGTTGTCAGCGGTCTGCTGACGGACCTCCACGGCGTTCAGGAATCCGATCTTCTCGAAGGCTTTGTTCCACTCGAGGATGCCGTCGCGCACCGCACGTCGGAACCGCACCGGCACGGTTTTCTCGATGTAGAAGATGATCGGCTCTTTCGGCTCGCACAACTTGAGGCTGGGATCGCGTTTCACCAGATGCCAGCGGTCGACATAGCGATTGAAGATGTCCCGCGAATCGGTGGGCTTGGACCAATCCCGGTTGGTGGTCAGGAAGTATCCCACGCGGTCGTCGGCGATACGCGGGGTGTAGTCGCTCTTCTTCAGGCGCCAGAAGCTGTAGTGGACCAGCTTCTTGCCGTATGAACCGGGCGGATACTGCCGGCTGACCGCCAACTCCACCCCGATCTCCACGTTGCCGGTGAACGTCTTGGCGGGCAGCAGCACGTCGGGTTTGCCCGGCATGGGCTTGCGTATCCATTTGCTCAGTGCCGCATTGATCCCTCCGCCTCTCCCGAAGGACATCCAGGCGATGTCCGCGAAATCGCTCTTGAGCAAGGGCCCCAGGTCGATCACCCGATCGCCCCCGGGCGACTTGGTGACGATAGGCACGGCCGTGCGGAAGCGGTCGGGGTGCGTACGGCGAACGACGTCATTGACCGTAGAGTTGCCGTCGGTGACGAACCGCGTTTCCGGCTCGATTAGCAGAAGCTGATGCCCGAGTTCTTCCCACTGGACCACGCGTTCCTCCAGCGGAAACCCGGTGAAAAAACCCCCGCCGGAGAAGCTGGTGGACAGCATGAACTTCTGCCCGAGGAAGTCGGCGGGAATCTGGCAAAGCAACTTCTCGGCGTCTTTGTCCTTGGTCCCCTTGGGGTAGTACCACAGGGTGAACAGGCCCTTGTGGGCCTCCATGTCCTTGGTGACTTCCTTGAAGTCGGGGTACTCCTTCTCCGGCTTCTCCGCGTCCGGCGGTGAGTCGCCGGACAGCTTGGCCACGATCTGAGTGAGGTCCAGCGCCGCGGGGTCCGCAGCGACCTCATCTCCATGGGCACAGACACCGTAGCCTTGAATCACGAGGCACAGCAACAGCGTTCGCATGAGCATGATTGAACTCTCCTTTGTCTTGTCTCCTGGAAACGACGGCCCGCCCCGGTAGCCTGTCGGCATTCCGCCCCGGCACACCACCGGCGGTGTCCGCTAGAAACCAATCCCTTGATTGTACGTCGGGAGCCGATGCAAGTTTCGATTCATCGAGCATCTCGCCCCGAATTCATGACGTCGAAGTCGACCAAATCCCGCACTATTCCTTTCCGCGCCGCCGCGGATTCTTACTGAACGCCGTCACCGAAGCCTGAACCGCGTCCGCGTGAACGCCGGAACTCGTCACCTATCCGATGGACGGTGCCGCGGCGATTGTGTCGAAACTTGTCGCTACCCGCCTTCGGGTGTGGGGAGCGGCGACGGCGTGGCAGACGCCCGAGGTTCCACTCATCTTCCGCTCGACTCGGTGGCCGCTGCACCCCTCGCTCCGCCTATTGATCGGCAGAACCGCGTTTGTCGTGACAGTGCTTACCGGCAGGAGCGACGACAGGATGGGAAAAACTTAGAAACCATCTCAAAACGGGTCCATGACAGAATCGGCGGGCTAATGCAGCCCCCCGCGTGTCTGTGCTGCCAACGCAT
>JAUWNF010000431.1 GCA_030612785.1 Phycisphaerales bacterium | reverse complement strand
GGATGCTCACCGGGACCTCGCGGTAGGGCAAACCGCTCGCGCCCACCTGGTCGATCAGTTCGCTGGCGTGGGCCATGCGGTCCAGAGTGATGCGGATGTGCTCGGCGGCCCGGCGCGAGAAGCCCCGCAAGCCATTGTGCGTGTCGCTGACTCTCACGCCGGAGAAAACCCGCGTGAACAGGATACCCGCTTTGAGCAGCAGCCGGCGCCCTGTCGTCATGTTCACGGCTTTCCCGAGAAACCGCGAACCCAAGGTGATGTCCACCTCGCCACGGTGGATCGGGGTGACCAGCCGGGCGATGTCCTCGACGCGGTGCTGCCCGTCGCTGTCGAAGGTGACGACAAACTCCGCCCCCCGCGTTATGGCAAAGCTGATTCCGGTTTGGAGTGCGGCTCCCTGCCCGCGATTGATCGCGTGCTGCAAACCGGTGGCCCCCGCCCGCAGCGCACGCTCGAAAGTGTCGTCCCGAGAGCCGTCGTCCACCACGACCACGTGCGGATACAGCGCCAGAACCCCCCGCACCACCTCCTCGATGCACGCGGCTTCATTGTAGGCCGCCAGCACCACGTACACCTGGCGCCGCACCGCTTCCGGGAGTTCTTCAGCGGAGGGGGTGTCTGCCGTGCTTTCGTGGGACTCCTGCATACTGCCCCTTAGTCAGGTCACCCCTCAACTGATGGGTGGCACGCTGCCAGTCTAACCGAAGTCGCCGTCACCGGCACGAGCCGTGCGGGGCGGAAACGCCGTCGCCGGAGGAGCCCGCACCGGGCAGTAGGCTCGTACCGCATACCGCGGCTTCGTGATCCAGCAGAAACCGCTTGCGCTCCAGGCCGCCGCCGTAACCGCCGAGCTTTCCGCTGCCTTGCACGACCCGATGGCAGGGGATCACGATGGCGATGTAGTTGGCCCGGTTGGCACTGCCCACCGCCCGTTGGGCGCCAGGCCGGCCGAGTGCCTCCGCCACTTCCCCGTAGGACATCGTTTCGCCGTACGGAATCTGCAGCAGGCGGTCCCACACCTCGCGCTGAAACGGCGTCCCCCGAGCGAGGTCCAGCGGCACGGAGAACTCGATCAGCGTTCCGGCGAAGTAACGGGCAAGTTGGTCGGCCATCCGCTCGACGTGCGAGTTGCTACCGGGGGACAACGGGCCGATGAACTTGTCGAGTTGCCTGATCTCGGTCGGCAAGGCGCTGCGGTCGGCGAACTCCAACAGGCAGACGCCGGTGTCGGTCGCCCCGAGGTGCAGCGGTCCGATCGGACTCTCGACGACTTGCGTGATGATGGTTTGCACTTCCCTACTCCTGCGGGGTGACCCCGAACCTGGACTCAATGTGGTTGCCCTCGTAGCGTCCGGCGTCCCCGCCGACCGTCGGCCTGCGAGACGCAGACCGCTACTCCAAGTCTGATTCAGTTCTATCCGCCGGAGCGCTGCTCCGAGCGGTGATAGCGCGCCTGGAGGGGCTCACCACCAGAGGTCCTGAGAACCCCGCGGTCGGGATTCGCGGCGAGGTGTTCGAGCACCTTGAAAACCGTTTCAACTTCGTCCGGGGCGTCGATAGCCGCGGCGACTTCTGTGGCCGTTTGCGGTCGATCGTATGGAAGAGTCTCGCAGATCCGGCGCTGTAAATCGATGACCCGCTCCGCCGCTTTCTTACCTGCCTCCACCCCGGGCTGGTGATAGGCGTTAACGTCAATCAATGAAGCGTAGAGGCCGACGGTGCGTTCGTAGAGTGCGATCAAGGCTCCGAGCGTGCCCGCGTTCAGTTCGGGTAGGGTGATGGTCATCGACGCGCGCCCCTTTTCAAAAAGCGCCTCGCGTGTGCCGAGTAGGAATCCGTGCAAGTAATCGCCGCTGGTCACGCCCGGCTCGACCGGTACGGACGTCCCGGGGCGATCGCGCAGAACCTCGACGAACGTGACGAAGAAGTTGTGTACCCCTTCGCGGAGTTGTTGCACGTAGGCGTGCTGATCCGTCGAGCCCTTGTTGCCGTAAACGGTGAGCCCCTGGCGCACGACATTCCCGCGCAGGTCCACCTCCTTGCCGAGCGACTCCATGACCAGTTGCTGAAGATACCGGGCCAGCAAGGCCAGGCGGTCCTTGTAGGGGAGGATGACCAGGTCCTTGCTCCCCCGTCCTTCCGTGGCGTGGTGCCACATGAGCGCCATCAGCGCCGCGGGGTTGGAGGGCACGTCATGTTGTCGCGTGGTTGCGTCCATGTCCCGTGCCCCAGCCAGGAAAGCATCCACGTCGATACCCTGCAGGGCGGCCGGGAGCATGCCGACGGCCGAGGTTACCGAGGTGCGCCCGCCGACCCAGTCCCACATGGGAAACATCGCCAGCCAGTTCTCTTCCCGCGACCGGCGATGCAGGGCACTATCACGCCCGGTCACCGCGATCGCGTGGCGGGCGAAGTCCAACCCGAGGTTTCGATAGGTGTGGGCGACCTCCACCATGCCGTTGCGGGTCTCCTTCGTCCCCCCGGACTTGGAGATCACCAGGGTGAGGGTGTGCCGCAACGCCTCGCCGAGATCAGCCAGCGTACGGTCAATCCCGTCCGGGTCCGTGTTGTCCAAGAGAGAGACCCGCATCCGGTCGGCGCTCGACCCCAGCGCGTCGGCGAGCAATTGCGGGCCCAAGGCCGATCCGCCGATGCCCACCACCAGCACGTTCTCGAAGCCTTCCGCCCCGGCGGGGCGCACCTTCCGAGAGTGAACGTCGCCCGCAAAGGTCTTGACCTGACTCAGCGTCTCGGAAATGTCGGCCGCGAACTCGGGCGAAGGTGCCCGCGATGGATCACGCAGCCAATAATGCCCCACCTGTCGGCCCTCATCGGCGTTGGCGAGCGCTCCGCCCTCAAGCGCGTCCATCGCGCAGCAGGCTTTGCCGATTGGCTCGGCCATGCGGGCGAAGTAGTCATCGGGAAACGGCATCCGGCTGATATCGAGCTGAATCCCCGTGCGGGGGCACGTGCAGAGATGCCGCTGGTAGCGCTCCCAGAGTTGTTGTCCGGTCATGGCTTACCTGTCCTGAGTAGAAGAAGCTGAGCGTTAAACAGCGCCTCGCAATCGCAAAAGGCTCCGTTCCGCATGAGTACCAGAAGGGCGTCGCGCAGAGCGCTATTCTTGAGTTTCGCGGCGGTGAGCACTCGGCGAACGACGGTGAAATCGCCGCCGCAACGGGCCGTCGGTTCCTCACCCAGTTCGGTGGCGAGAGCTTCGAAGAACCTCACTTTGGCAAGCCCCTCGATGACGCGCGGCTCTTTGTCTTGCACGTCCTCGGAACGAGGGAGTTTCAGGAAATCGTCGACCGATTCGCCCTCGCCGAGTTCAAGCCAGACGCAGCCGTACAGGTGCTCTTCGTAAAAATCTTCGGGAACGCTGTGGAAGAGTCGGTGAAAGCGCTCCTCGGGCAGGAGATCGTCAAACCCGCCCCAGCGGAAAGTCAACGCCGTACGGTCCCACCGCGCGCTGTGACCTACCTCGATGGTAATACCGGGGAACTTTTCGCTCAGTAACCTGGCAAGTTTCGCCTGGAGTCTCTGATGAGGGTTCTTCTTCGACATGGTGGGCGTCGCGCCCCCGCGTTTACCACGTTCCTCTTCGGTCCCGCGTGGAACCGATCCAGGTAACCTCGGCCGACTCCCAGGCCGATCCGCCTGCACCAGCAACAGCATAGTTCGTCCAGCGAGAAAGTGAAGTCGAAAAGGGTTGAGAGTGCAAGAGGCGCCGCCGCATTTGATGCCTCCAGAAACGCAGCGGTCACTTGCCTTTCGTCCGGGGCCGGGAATAATTAAGACAGTGGGGGTTGGTTCAAGTGTTGCGTGGCACACGCGTAGGGGTGTTTCTTGAAAAC
>JAUWNF010000146.1 GCA_030612785.1 Phycisphaerales bacterium | reverse complement strand
TCCTACTACCGCCAGGACCCGCGTTTTCCGGGCAAGGTAACCCGGACGACAGAGGAGGCCAGCATCACCTACTACCAGTACGATGACTTCGGCAATGTGACCCAAGAGTTGGTGCTCGACACTGAAACCGGGAAGGTGTGGATAACCAACTACGTCACTACCTACCACCAGGACGGGCTGCCGGGGCGGATTCAGACGCGCACCAAGACCGATCCATGGGGTCACGTGACGCTCACCACATACAACGTGTACGGCAATCCGGTCTCCGTTGTCGTTGACGGCATCCTGAGAGAATCCTCCGACTACGACGTGATGGGGCGCCTCACGGACTGGACTGAGCATCGTTCCGAGAATCCAGACGTCCACTGGGAGTACGGGTACGACGACACCGGACTGCTCGAGTGGGAAACGGTGGACAGCAACGGGTTGAATTTGAAGACCCAGTTGGGCAGAGACGGCGAGGGCTTCCTCCTCTGGAAGCTCTACCCGAATGGGCTCATGGTGGAGTACGAGTATGATCATCGAGATCGTCTCGAACGAGAGACCATCGGTCCCGGCGTGCTCGACCTCACTACGCTGTTCGAGTACGACGGCGCCAACCACGTCACCATGGAACAGAACCCCAGGGGAGCCGTTACACGGTACACCTACTACGCATTCAACCTGGCAAAGACGATCACTGAGGCAGAAGGTAGTGCCGAACAGATTGACACCACCCTCCATTGGAACGCGCTCCAGCAGGTAACCCGGAGGGTGCGCAGCTCCTCGGAAGGGAGCTTCCGGGAGGATTTCCACTACAATGGTGCGGGCCAGAACACCGTGTACACCATTGACACCAACGGGGTGGCCCGTACGTTCCAATACACCTATGGCGCGAGCTCTGCCGGGTGTGGGTGCGGCGGCGTGAACGTCGTCAAGGAGGTGGATCCTGGTGGACGAATTACCTATCACCGTTACGACGGCCTCGGCCGAAAGACCATGACCATTCGGAAGGTGGGGGATGACTCCCCTGATCCGGACGCCGACGACCTGGTTGAGACGTGGGAGTATGATGTCGAGCACGAAGGATCGACGCATACCGTAACGCACACGAACGCGGAAGGTACTGAGGAAAGACGCTTCCTCGACGCATTCAACCGGGTCACGAAACGACTGCTCGATCCTGGTGGGCTTGACGAAACGAGTGAGGTGGTGTTCGATGGATCGGCTGTCTGGCAGACGATGGCCGACAACGGTAACACCAACGGCCACGCTTACGATGCGGCGGGCCGGGAAATCGGCTCATGGGACAGCGAAGGGGCGCTGTACACGCTCGAACTGAACGGGTTGGATCAGGTGGTGCAGCACACTGACGGAGACGGCCACAACACCTGGATTGATTACGACCTGTTCGGCAGGGTGCTGCTGCATCGTCAGGACCCTGGTGGCGCAACGCAGTTCGTGTGGGGACCAGACACCGTGACGGTTACGGATCCTAACGGGACGGTCACCACGATCTCGATCGACGGCCTGAATCGGCTGAAGCAACGGGTCGTTGACGTCGGGGGTGAGGAGGCAACGACCACATACACGTACAACGCGTACGACATGGTTACCTCGGTCACCGCTTCCGTGGATGCTTCCAGCAGCCAGACTACGCGGTACTTCTGCAACGGGACCCTGGATATCGAACGGGTGTTGTTCCCGGACGCCAGCGAGATGCTGTTCGGATACCATGCTTCTGGTGACGTCGCGTGGCGTTCTTATGGTGGCGTGACCACCACCTATGAGCGCGACCATCGCCTGGATCGCATCACCAGGAGAGCGTACCCGGATGGCACCAGCGACGCATTCAGCTACAACAAGCTCGGGCAGTTGCTCGTGTCATCCAACGGCGTGGCCGAGGTTGTCTACTGGCGAAGGGCGGATGGATCGATCTACCAAGTCGACCAGACCGTCGATGGAGTTACCCACACTGTGGGCCTCAATCAAGTGTCGCCGATGCGGTTGGAGATTACCCTTCCCGGGGTGGCGCAGAGTGTTGTGAAAACGATGGATCTCCGCGATCGCTTAACCCGCGTGGCGCATGGTCAGCTAAGTCTGATCAACGGCTCTACCTACAACCACAGCGGCCTGCTCACTCTTCGGGAGTGGGGCAACGGGATCACGTCGGAGACGGCGTACACCGGCGCGGAGGTGGACTGGTTGGAGCACCGCAACCCGAACGTGCTCCTCAAACGGGCCTACGGCCATGATGCCTGGGGCAACAAGACCTGGGAAGACGACCAGACCCCGGGGTGGGAAACACACTCCAGGCTGTACGTCAGCGACTCGCAACAGAGGACGCAGCAGATGTTGCAGGGGGTGCTGAACGAAGCCAAGGATGGCATTGTGGAATGGATTGGATCGCCGTTTCCACGAATGATCGAGTGGGTCTTCAGCCACCTGCGCATCGACGGTGTGCTCACGGACGTGGCGGGCGAGGTCTCCGAGGAGACCAGGATACATTCCGACGTGAACGAACTCACCGACAGGGATTTCGTTGGCGGGCCTTCCATTGACCTTGTGTGGGACGACCGGGGCAACCTGATTTCGGATGGTGAGCGCACCTTCGGCCATACTCAACGCAACCGCCTTAGCTCCGTAACGTTGCCGGATGGAACGGTCGTCGAGCGTTTCTACGACGGCCTGGACAACTGCGTACTGCAACGCGTAACTCAAGGAGCGTCGACCGAAACCCGGCGTTTCGTTCACGGGTTGCAGGGCGAGATGCTCGCGGAGTTTGACGGCGATGAGAACCTGCAGCGCTGGTTCATCCACGGCGAGGATTACCCGGCCCCGTTGATCATGGTGGATTTGACCGATGCGGGCGACTTGCCGGCAGGCGAGCAGGAGTACCTCTTTTTGCTGAGGGATGACCTCGGCAGTGTCGTGGCGTTGGCGGACATGAGCGGGAAGGTTGTCGAACGCGTGTTCTATGGAACGCGCGGCGCGCCCACTTTTGTCGGCGGACGCCTCGGCGACTATGACCAGGATGAGGACGTTGATCTGGCGGACTTCGCCGCCTTCCAGTGGTGTATCCAGAAAGACTGTCCCGCTTTTGACGATGACGGCGACGGTGTCGTCGATCTCGAGGACTACGCGGTCTTCGTTCAGGCCCTGGAGGGCCTGGTGCGGCCGGTATTCCGGGCGGAGTCCAAGTACGACTTGCCGCACCTCTGGACCGGCCAGTGGTATGACATCCATAGCGAGCTGTACCACTTTCACCGCCGGGCGTACTCGGCTTCGATCGGGTGGCTGGAGCGTGATCCGAAGGCGGGTTATCCGACACCGGAGGGTGGCTACCAGGACGGCTTCAACCTGTATACCTACATCGGCGACTCGCTGCTGATCTTCGTTGATCCCGACGGCGCGGAGCGAACCAAGAAGCCGAAGAAAAAGATCCGCGCTAATACGCGAAAGAGGCCCAAGCTAAAGGGCCACGGCGTGCCCCCGCCTGACCCCAGCAAGAATACCAAAAAGGCCAAGAAGAAGGCGAAGGGGATCATCGACAAGATTGCGCTCATTAAAAAGTGTGCGGACTGTGGCAGTTCGTACAAGTGCACGGGGACGTGCCACAACAAGTGCGGCAGCGGAGATTGGCAAGACGAATGCTGGAGAAAGTGTTGCGATAAGGGAGGGGATGTGTACGACTGTGAACTGGAGTGCATCCCGCACTCAGACCCGTCCGATAAGGATAGCCGGCACAGGAAATGCCTCAACACGTGTTTTGCCGAGTGTGCGGGAGACGACGGGGTGGACTTGAGCAAGTGCGCCGATTGCCTGAGAGGGTTGATGGACACGATGTTCCCCGGCTCCGACACGATCCCCAGCGCGCTGGAAGACATTGATGGCATCATCGACGCCCTCAAGGATCGCGACGAGAAACGAAAAGAGAAGGAGAAACAGAAAGATGAACTCTAACGGAAGATTCGCCAGCACTTTGATGCTCGGTCTGCTGATCATTGGGTGCTCCCAGAACAGCGGGTACTCCGGCACCGGCGCGGCGGAACCTCCCGTCATCGATGAAGAGAGTTTCCGCAACCTGGTTTACACGCTCGATGAAGATCAGTTCCCCACCCTGGTCGCGGTGCTCGGTGCAGAGACCGATCTCTCCTGCACGGCAGCGCGCTACATCCTGGCGTTCATGGAGAAGAACGGATGGACGGCGGATCAGGTCCGGGCGTTCCCAGGCTTCATCGACGCCGCGGTCCGCTACATGAACATGAAGAAGGAGGATCGTGCAGCCAAGTGTATCGCAATGCGGTTTGCCGAGACAGTGCGCTTGATTAAAGTGAAGGATCAGATCGCTACGTGGACCAAGGATCCGAATTTCTCGGTCCGGCGGTTGGCCCAGCGAGCATACTTCCGACTGACCGGCACGAAACTGCCGATTGTCTCGCCCGCGGGGCTCTGCGCTCGCAAGCCGCGCTACCCGGATTTGGTGCAAAGGAGGGCCGGGAAGAAAGTGGACGGCATCATCCAAGCGGCATTGGCCTCAGGCGACAAAGGCAAACCCAGCGTGGTCGTCTTGGCAGACGGCGGTGCCAAGG
Source organism: Phycisphaerales bacterium (assembly GCA_030612785.1). Classification (GTDB taxonomy): domain Bacteria; phylum Planctomycetota; class Phycisphaerae; order UBA1845; family UBA1845; genus JAAEQG01. The sequence continues at coordinate 3,116 of JAUWNF010000146.1, read as the reverse complement.
TGATGCAGTTCGACGTGGCGCTATCCCGGATCGGCTCCTTCGAGATGGAGGAGCCCCTGAGGAGGGAGTTCATCGTCGTGCCGGACTCCAATCCGGCTCTCCTGGTTGGCGTGCTCGCGCAGGCGCGCGATCACGTCGTGGCCATCCGGGACGGTCAGCGTATCTGGGTCCACACCGCACCACGTAGGGTGGATTCGGTGGTCGCGGTGCCGGACGGCGTGATCGTTGGCTTCTACCGCGGCTTGCAGACCCTGGACTACCGCGGAGAACTTCTTCGGCAGTCCAAGTCCAAGAGTTCTTTGGATCGGGCTCGATACCACGATGGCAAGTTGTTGGCGTGCAACATGTGTGAATTGACCCTGCTCGACGCTGAAGGAAAGCGTCTGTGCGAGACGTATTACTATTCGTTGGGCGATTCTGACCCATGTGTCTGGCGAGGTGCCTTCCTGGACGAAGGTGTTCTGGTAACCCAGAAGGCACCTGATGAGACGCCGCAGGTGGCGTTCTACAGCATGGAGTGTCGTTCCGTCTGGACCCACGATCTTTCCGACAACTGCCGCCACCTGACCAGCGCCGGCCGACTCGGTCTGGGCCTGACGGCCTCGGGCAAGCTCTTCGCGGTGGACGGTAAGGGCATCCTGCACTGCTGTGTCGAGGCGTTACCCTGGGGCGTTGATCCGGTGAGTCTGGACGCTCGGACATATGGCCAGGAGACGTGGATCCTGGTGGCGAGTTCTGACCGCATAGCGCTATGGCGAATCGGCCCGGAGGCTACGAAAGCAGCAGGCGGAAGCAGTTGATCAAACGCGGGGGTGTGCGCGATCATCGATTCTGCGGTGATCGGCACCTCCCCCGTGGAAGACAGGAGGCGAGTGGACGAGCGGAAACGCTTCTCTTCGTTTGGAGAACGCCTTCGCCGCCATGGGTCTGCGTTCTTCGAGGTGGAATGAATGGAGGATGTCGGTTCACGGTTTATCTGTGGAGGGAGAATGTAGATCATGCGGCGATACCGCGCACCATCGCGACGGCGTCGGAGGCTGAAGTGGGTGGGGCTTGTGGCTTGCTGCCTGATCCTCGTGTTGTTCGGCGTGAGTCTTGTTCTATATGTAGGATATGATCGCGATCGCATCTGCTTTCGGCTGTGGCCGGGCTGTGCCATGCTCAGATTCTGGGGCGATGAGTCTTGGCGGCCCAGTTCGGTCGGCTGGTCGGCGGATACTTACATGCCGTATGTTTGGCGCTATACGGTGGACAACTACGCCTACTGGCCGCACGTTTTCAGAGACCCACCCCCGTTTGCTGGCGCGAGAGTCCCCCTGTGGGTACCCTTTCTTCTCGCAGCCATCCCCACCGTCTGGCTCTGGCGCCGTGACCGCCGCCCACCGAAGGGGGGCTGTCAAGCGTGCGGGTACAACCTGACGGGGAACACGTCGGGGGTCTGCCCGGAGTGCGGCGGTCCGGCCTGGGCCCACGACCTTTCCGAACAAGTGTCGCCACCTGACCAGCGACGGCCGCCGACTCGGTCTGGACCTGACGGACTCGGGAAAGCTCTTCGCGGTGGACGGCAAGGGTGTCCTGCACTGCTGCGTCGAGGCGCTGACCTGGTGAGCTTGGACGCTCGGACATACGGGCAGGAGACGTGGGTCCTGGTGGCGAGCTCTGACCGGATAGCGCTATGGCGAATGGCACCGTAGCGTGAAACGGCCGTAAGCAAGGACCGCCGGCTTGAGACGCGGGGGTGTGCGCGATCATCGATTCTCCGGTGACCGGAGCGCCCCCGCAATCTCGGGCGGAGACGTTGTGTCCTGATTCTCTGCCTGACTCCGGTCCGTGCGTTCGGCGCGTGTCAGGCTTCGCGCGATTCCAAGGAAGGAGATGAGGTAGCTGCAAATCACCGATCGCGCACGGCGCTCTTGAAGACGAGCCCGTGTCGCGGAAAGCAGCTTGACGAAACCGTACATCACCAAGCTTGAGCTATGACGATTGAGGGAACGAGGTAAACCCGGCGTGCAGAAACCACACCGTTAGTTGCGGAGGGGTCCGTCTGCATCGTATGATTATAATACGGGGCAGCAGACCCGCAAAAAAAGTGGGGCGGCGACCCGCTCGATCAGAGGGTCCCGCCCCGAGGAACGCAGGCAAAGCTGGGCAGCAAAACCCGCGCTCAAGGTCATTACAAGGGACGGCCCACCATCGACCTGGCCGCACCCCGACCGCATGCCCAGTGAGTCGTCACCATATCCATCGGCTGGCTTGACGGCAGGCTTGCCGGTTTTCCCGCCCGCGTTCATTCGTTTTCTTCACGGATCGGGGACAGGACCGGACCGCGACCGTTGCTGCGCGCGCGACGGAAACGCTTCGTCGCGCCGGCGCCGGCCACATGCACTGTCGAGTGGAGCTCGGCCATGTCCTGCGTCTCGGATCATGCGGCAGACACCGGTGTCGTTGAAGCGACGGCCGCGCTTGACCATGGCCCGTCCCGGTGGGCCATGGCCCCGTGCGTGAACCGGTGTGAGTCACTGGCGTCGGGGATCAAGTTTGCCCAGGCTGCGCTTGAGGGTGTCGCCCGGCGTTGTGGTCGTCTCGCGATGCTTGCCCACCTGCCTGCAACGCGATCCACCAGTGGGCTGACCCGGCGTACACCCTCCGCCCCCACCGGGCACCCTCGGGCGGCCCCCAAATCTGAGGATCACGAGCGCCAACCTCTGGTCGCGAAATCGATCCCGCTGCGTTTCAACCCCCGGCCGGCTCTGGGGTTATCGGGCGAACCGGCCGATTGGACTATTACTGCCGCACCCCCTTATAGGACCGAGCCCTACCCGCTGGCCGAACCATCCGACCGCCGGGTTATCGGACCGACCGAGCCGATCCCAGCCGCGCCGATCCTGGACCGGATACCGGACCAAAACCGGCCCGCAGAGACCGAGAACCCATCGCATAACGGACGAAGACCTAGGAAACGGACTACGCTATCTCGTTATACTACAAGCATTTACAACGATTTGGTATTATATTGGACTCACATAGAGTTATAATTTATGCTTTAATTGACACGCCAGCGGGGTTGTTACTCGGGACCACACGAAAACGGACCACACCACAAGGGGCGGGAAGAT